>JAWWOL010000377.1:0-7816 GCA_033851695.1 Frankiales bacterium | reverse complement strand
GCCACCCGCCCGCCGCGACGGCAGGCCCGCGCCAGCTCCGCCACGGCGACCGCCGGGTCGACGGCGTACTGGATGGAGTTGAACGCCGTCACGACGTCGAACGCGGCGTCGTCGAACGGCAGCGAGTCGATGTCGCCGACCCTCAGGTCAGCGCCGGGCACCCGGCCCTTGGCGACGCCGAGCAGCGGGCCGGTCGCGTCGAGTCCCGAGACGGTGGCGCCGGCGTCGACGGCGAGCCGCAGTGCCAAGCCCGCGCCGCAGCCGGCGTCGAGCAGCCTCGCGCCGCCGAGCGGGGCGAGCGCGTCCATCGTCGCGGTGTAGAGCGGCCGCATCTGCGGCTCGAGCGAGCTCGCCCAGGTCTGGACGTGCCGCCCCCAGAGCCCGCTCTGCACGGTTGCTGATCCCATGGTGTGCCTCCTGTGTCCCCGGTGCGGTGAAGTGGTGCCGGATGGGAGGCATCGTCAGGGCGACGGGAGGGCGGCCACATCCGTAGTAGCCCCGGATCCACACCGGGCGAACAATGCAGGGGTGGACGACGTGGCACTGGCCGAGGCTGGGGTCTCGTCGCGTGAGGCGGAGGTCCTGGACCTGCTCGGCGACGCGCTGAGCCACGCCGAGATCGCGGCCCGGCTCTTCCTCTCCGTGCGCACGGTGGAGAGCCACGTCGCCTCCCTACGCCGCAAGCTCGCCCTGGCCGACCACCGCGCGCTTGTCCAGCTCGCTGTCGGCCGGCACCGGCCGGGCGCAGCCGGCATCCCGTCGCCGCTGACGACCTTCGTCGGGCGTGCCCGTGAACGGGCGGAGCTTGCCGAGGCGCTCCGCGGTTCGCGGCTGGTCACCGCCGTCGGGCCGGGCGGCGTGGGGAAGACCCGGCTGGCGCTCGCCGTGGCGCACCAGCTGACCGCGTCGTTCCCCCAGGGACGTTGGTACGCCGACCTGGTGCCGGTCACCGATCCGGCGCTGGTCACCGCCGCTGTGGTTGCTGCCCTCGGTCTCGGCGAACCGTCGGGGCGCACCCCGGAGGAGGTGCTCGTCGGCGGCATCGGTGACCGGAAAGCCTTGCTGGTGCTGGACAACTGCGAACACGTGCTCGACAGCGTCGCCGTCCTGACAGAGCAGCTGTTGAGCGGGTGCCCCCGCCTGGTGGTGCTCGCGACGAGCCGAGTCCGCATGGTCGTGCCACACGAGCGCGCCTATCCGGTGACCGGGCTCTCCGTGACGAACGAGGGGGACGGCGACGCGGTGGCCCTGTTCGCCGTGCGGGCCGCCGCGGCCGGGCGGGCCATGACCGGGCCGGAGGACCAGCGTCGTACGGCTGCGCTGTGCCAGTCGCTCCACGGGTCGCCACTGGCGATCGAGCTGGCCGCCGCCCGGCTCCCGGCACTGGGCTGGGAGGTGCTGTCCGCCGGACTCGCCGACCGGATGCGGCTGCTCGCCGGCGGCTCGCGCCGGCAGCCACGCCAGCAGTCCCTGGAGAAGACGCTGGACTGGAGCTACCGGCTGCTGGACGAGGTCGACCGTGCGGTCCTGCGCCGGCTGTCGCTGTTCGCCGCGCCGTTCACTCCCTCGGCCGCCGCGGCCGTCTGCGGCTTCGGCGAGGTCAGCCCGGCCGCCGTCGGTCTCGCCCTCGGCAGGCTTTGCGACCACAGCCTGCTCGCGCCTGCGGCCGGACCGCAGGGGCAGCGCTTCTTCGCCCTGGAGACGATCCGGCAGTACGGGACCCGGCAGCTCGATCGTGCAGCCGAGACCGAGGCCCGTGAGCGGCACCTGCGTTGGTGCCTGGAGACGGCGACCGCGCTCGACCTCGCAACCGGGCACGAGCAGCAGGGCTGGCGGGCTGAGCTCGATGCCACGGTCGACGACCTGCGGGCCGCCCTGGGCTGGTCCGCCGCGGAGTCACGTCACCGCTCCGAGGCGCACCTGCTCGCCCTCACGCTGGCCCGGCTGCTGTTCCTGCGCGGTCGCCCCGGCGAGTCGCAGCGACGGTACGAGTCGGCTGCCTCGCTGGCCGACGACCCGGCAACACGGGCCCGTGCCCTGGCGCGGGCAGCGGCGGTCGCCAAGTGCCGGGTCGACGCTCTGGCAGCACTTCGCCTGGAGCGCTCGGCTGCGGACAATGCCCTGGCAGCAGGCGATCCGGTCTCGGCGGCGGTCACGACGGCTCGGGCCGCCGAGCTGGTCAGCAGGTTCCGGGGGATGTTCGCCGCGGGCAAGGATGAACAGCTCTTCGAGGAGCTGATGGTCAGGGCTGAGGAGCTGGGCGACGGTGACCTGGGCGCACAAGCAGCGATCCTCACTGCCCGCGCGAATGACAGAAGCCCAACCGCGGCCGGGCCGACAACCGTTGTGCAGCAGGCACTCGAGCGCGCCCGCGAGGCCGGCAACCCGGTGATCGAGAGCGCCGCTCTCGACGCACTCACCCTGGCGCAGACGCTCGGCGACGACATCGTCGCGGCCGGTGCGACGGCGCGGCAGCGGGTGGTGCTGCTGGCCGGCCTGCCGCTGCAGCCGGAGGTGGCCCTCGAGCTCAAGGACGCCCTGCACGTCGCGACCTTCACCTGCCTGGGGGCCGGAGACCTCCCCGGCGCGCTCCACTACGCGCACTCGCACCAGGCCTTGCCGTTCCTGCAGGAGGAGCAGCACCTCGCCGCGGATGAGCTGCTTGCCCCGTACGCCCTCAGTGGCCGGTGGCACGAGCTCGTCCGGGCCTGCGCGGTGTTCGCCGACGGCTGGCGTGCGGCGGGGCGACCCGTCGGTCCGGGCCGCGCCCTCGGTCCGGCCGCGGCCGCGATGGTCTTCGGGATGCGCGGCGACGAGGCCGCGAGGGCGGAGTGGCTGGGCATCCTCGCGACGATGCACGGTGTCGAGCCGGCGGACGCGGGGACCGGCACCGGCTACGGCGAGGTGTTCGAGGCCCTGCTGGCCCTGCACCGGGGGCGGCCGGACGAGGCGCTGCGCCGGCTCAGCGTACCGGCGGGCAGCTTCTACCGGCAGGTGTTCAGCCAGTGGGCAGCCGCCCTGGCAGTCGAGGCCGGCGCTCTCACCGGAGCGGCCGACCAACGCGCACTGTCGGACGCGGCCGACACCGTCGCCGGCAACCCCGTCGCCAGCGCGATCGTGCGCAGGGCTCAGGCGCTTGAAGCCGGTGACAGGAGCGTCGTCCTCGCCACCGCCGATGCCTTCGAGGACGCGGGATGCCGTTACCAGTCCGCCCGGACCCTGGTGCTGGCGGGCGGTCCCGAGCGCGAGGCCGGTCTGGCAGCGATCGAGGCGCTCGGCTGACGTCCCGTACACGCCATGTATCTCCGGAGTTGAGGTTCGCTCTGTTCCCAGGCACAGGACAGAGTTCCGCGGGGTCCGGGGAGGCAGCGATGAGCACAGGGAGCACGCGACGGCAGTTCCTCGCCCGTGCGGGTGTGGCGGGTGCCGGCGGTGCGGTCGCCGGCGCCCTCGGCGCACCGGGGCTGCTGGGCACCACCTCCGCGGCCCGGTCCGGTTGCCCCATGCACGGCCGGGCGGCTCCCTCGGCCGGGACGTTCGGCCGGATGTTCCCGGACCTCCCGCCCTTCGCAGACGACAGCCCGGAGCTGCGAGCCGCCCTGCTCACGATCGGCGAGCCGGGCGGCATGCTGGACGCGAAGGACGACCTGTTCGGGCCGGCCGGCGGCCCGGTGAACCTGATCACCGACCCCGCCCTGAGCCTGGTCAACCGGAACAACCCGGCGCACACCGCGGGCGTGACCTTCGTCGGCCAGTTCATCGACCACGACCTGACCTTCGACGCCACGTCCAAGCTCGGGGTCAAGGCCGACCCGGCCAGGTCGCCCAACGGACGGAGCCCGCGGTTCGACCTGGACTCGGTCTACGGCGCCGGCCCGATGATGCAGTCGGAGCTGTACGACCCGGCCAACCCGGCCAAGCTGCTGATCGAGAGCGGCGGTCAGTTCGAGGACCTACCCCGGCGGCCGGACCACAGCGCGGTGATCGCCGACTTCCGCAACGACTCGAACCTCGTCATCAGCGGGCTGCATGCGGCATTCGCGCAGTTCCACAACCGGGCGGTGGACCACGTGAGCAGCCCGGGCGCGGAGCCCATCGACGTGTTCCTGACAGCCCGCAGGATGACCACCTGGCACTACCAGTGGCTGGTGCTGCACCAGTTCCTGCCGCTGTTCGTCGGCCAGGGGACCGTCGACGCCGTGCTGCACAGCCGCCGCCGCTGCTACCGCCCCGAGGTCCAGGCGTTCGTCCCGGTGGAGTTCTCCGGCGCGGCCTACCGCTTCGGCCACAGCATGGTCCGGCCCTCGTACCGGGCCAACCTGGCCGGTGACAACGGCGCGCCGTTCTTCGGGCTGATCTTCGACTCCCGGATCCAGGTCGCCGACGGCGCGACCCCGTCGATCGAGCCCGACGACCTGCGCGGCGGTTTCCGCTCCCCGCGGCGGTTCATCGGTTGGCAGACGTTCTTCGACTTCGGCGGGACCCACACCGCCGCGGTACGTCCGAACAAGCTGATCGACACCGTGCTGTCGACGCCGCTGTTCAGCCTGCCGCTGAGCGCGATCGCCCACCTGCAAGGCGATCCCGGTCCGGTGGCGCTGCCCCAGCGGACCCTGCTGCGGCACCTCACCTGGGCGTTGCCCTCCGGCCAGCGGGTGGCCCGCCGGCTCGGGTTCGCCCCGATGCACCGGGCGGACCTCGCCGACCTCGCCGGCTTCGGCCTCGGCCTGGACACTTCGACCCCGTTGTGGCTCTACATCCTGCGAGAGGCACAGCTGGTCACCGGAGGCCGCTACCTCGGCCCCGTCGGCGGCCGGATCGTGGCGGAGGTGCTGGTCGGGCTGCTCGAGGCCGACCCGACGAGCTACCTGCGCGCGAAGCCCGGCTGGCAGCCGATGCTCGGGGCGACGTCCGGCCCGTACACGATGGCCAGCTTCCTGACCTTCGCCGGCGTCGACCCGGCCAGCCGGGGCCAGTAGCTGCCGGCCTGTTCAGGGTTCACATCGGCGCAATCCGGCCGATAACTTCCGGAGGCCCGCCACCGTTGGCGTGCCCGGGGAAGGAGCCGGCCGGAGATGACGAGTGGTCGTGCCGTCCCGACGATCGGCGTGCTCTCACCCCTGGTGAGCGGCTTCTACTTCGGCGCAATCCTCGACGGCGTCGCGCAGGCCGCGGCCCGCCGCGGCTTCACGACGATCGCCTTCCAGTGCCTGCCGGCCGGCGTCACCGCTGCCGACCACCACAACGTGCCGTACGAGACGATGCGCCCGGTCGGCTGGTCCCACGTCTCCGGCTTCGTCGCTGTCGTGCATGCGGTGACCGACAGCTCGCTGGCCGCCATCGTCGATGCCGGCAAGCCGCTGGTGCTGGTCAGCCACGAGACAACCGCTGTCGAGAGCCCCGTGGTCGTGCCGGACAACACCTCGGGCCTGCGCGAGGCCGTCCGCCACCTGATCGAGCACGGTCACCGGCGGATCGCGTTCGCCGGCACGATGGCGCAGCCCGACGTCCGCGAGCGATTCGCGGCCTACCGCGCCGAGCTGCTCGCGCACGGCATCGAGCCCGACCCGACGTTGCTCTTCGAGACCCTCGACTCGCTCGAGGGTGGCGGCCTGCGCGCGGCCTCGGCGATGCTCGCCGGCGGGCTCCGCTCGACGGCAGTGGTCGCCGCGACGGACCTCAACGCGGTCGGTCTGATGAGGGCGCTGACGTCGGCCGGCCTGCGGCTGCCCGCCGACCAGGCGCTGGTCGGGTTCGACGGCGCCGAGCACGGCGCGTTCATCAAGCCGGCCCTGTCCACGGTCGTCCAGGACTTCGGCGCGATCGGCCGGCTGGCCGGGGACCTGGTGATGGACAAGCTCGAGGGACTGCCGGTGGCGAACGGTCACCACGTCATCTCCACCCGGTTCAGGCCGCGGCAGTCCTGCGGATGCAGCGGCGGCCTGGCCGATGCCTCCCGGTCGAGGCAGCCGCAGCCGGCCGGCCCGGAGACCTCGACCCGCCCGCTGGTGCGGCCCCTGCTCGACGAGCTCGCCGACCTGCACGCAACCGATCCGCAATGGACGCCCGAGCCTGCCGTGCTGGCGGCGTTCGCCGACTGCTTCGCGGCGGCGCTGACCACGGACGACGAGCAGCCGACCGTCGCGCTGCGGGCCGTCGCCGAGGACTTCTGGCCCGTCGCCGCAAGCCTCGAGGACCTCGTACGGGTCGGCGCCCTGCTGCGCAGCGGGGCCCAGGCCTGGCTCGCGGCCCGGGGACCGGGCGATGGCACCGTCGCGGAGCAGCGGTCGCGGATGGAGCGGGTGCTCTCCGAGCTGGCCCTCGTGTTCGTGGCCGCCCAGGGCCGTGACCAGTTCGCCCGTCGCTCCTGGTTGCTGGACTCGCTGGGCACCCAGTACGCCGTCGGCATGGACCTGCTCAGCAGCCACCAGCAGGACCCGACCACGCTCACCTGGCTGGGCCGTACCCACGTCAAGGCCGGCGTCCTCGCGCTGCACGAGCGCCCCGGCGAGACGGACGGCGGCCGGATGTTCGTCCGCGGCTCGTACGACCCGGCCGGGCAGCTGGCCGGCGTCCTGGACGAGGAGGTCGACGAGCGCGACTTCCCGCCAAGGGCCCTGCTCGAGGCGGCCGCGGCCAGCCCCGGGCATGTCGTGGTCGTGCTCCCGGTGGTCAGCGGCGGCGCCTCGGCCGGGCTGCTCGGCGCGGTGTCGCCCGTACAGACGCGCGACGACACCGGCCGCGAGACGTTCAACCAGTGGGCGGCGCTGCTGGCCGTCGCGCTCGAGCACCGGCGGGTGCTCACCTCGTTGCGTGAACAGCAGGCCTCGCTGGCCGAGTCGCTGTCCCGCGAGCAGGAACTGGCCGAGGACATCCGGCGCAGCGAGCAGCGCTACGCCCTCGCCGCCGCAGCCGCAAACGACGGCCTGTGGGACTGGGACCTCGGCAACGGCACGGTCTACTACTCCGACCGCGGCCGCTCGGTGCTCGGCGGGACCCTGAGCGAGCCGATCCCACGGATCGAGTACTGGCTGGACCGGGTGCTGACCGACGACCGGCCAGGGCTGGGCGCCGCCATCGACCGCCAACGGGCCGGGCACGGTGCCGCGCCGCTGGAGTTCGAGCACCGCATCCGTACGGATACCGGGGAGATCCGCTGGGTGCTCTGTCGGGGGCTCGCCGTGACCGAGGGGACGGCGGTGACCCGCATCGTCGGCAGCTTCACCGACGTCACCGACCGGCGGGAGCTCGAGGACCGGCTCCGGCATCAGGCCCTCTACGACAGCCTGACGTCACTGCCGAACCGGGTCCTGCTGCTCGACCGGCTGACGGTCGCGATGCGGCGCCGGCCGCCCGACCACCGGTTCGCCGTGCTCTTCATCGACCTCGACGGCTTCAAGGTGATCAACGACAGCCTCGGCCACGTCACCGGGGACAAGCTGTTGGTCGGCGTGGCCCAGCGGCTACAGGCGTTCGTCCGCGCGGGTGACACCGCAGCGCGCATCGGTGGGGACGAGTTCGTCGTCCTGCTCGACGACCTCAGCCCCACCGCCGACGTGCCCAGCGTCACGGAGCGCCTGCAGGACATGCTGGCCGTACCCTTCGACATCGACGGCCACCGCGTCGCCGTCACGGCCAGCATCGGCATCGCGACCGGCCGCGCCGCGCACCAGAGCGCCGAGGACATGTTGCGGGACGCGGACATCGCGATGTACCGCGCCAAGACCCGGCAACGGGGCAGCCAGGCGGTCTTCGACGCCACGATGCGGGCCAGCCTGGTGAACCGGATGTCGACCGAGTCCCGGCTGCGGCAGGC
>JAWWOL010000204.1:0-8546 GCA_033851695.1 Frankiales bacterium | reverse complement strand
GTGAGCCGGCGCTGCTCGTCCACGGTGAGCTGCCCGAGCCCAAGAAGGTCAAGCCTGCCCGCACCCACTGGGACATGCTGCTCGAGCGGCGGACGCTGCCCGACCTCGAAGAGGTGCTCGCGGAGCGGCTGCAGGTGCTGCACGACCGTCAGGGCCTCAAGAGCGCCTAACGCTGGTCCGGCGGCGGCTCGGCCACGTGGCCCTCGATCACCGAATGCTCCGTCGACGGGCCGGTTAGCGTGCCCCCGCGGCGGTGGGTGAGCCAGCCCAGCAGGGCCTTGCGCATGAGGGGCCGGGTGACGGGGATGACGCAGAGAAACCCGAGCAGGTCGGTGAGGAACCCCGGCGTCAGCAGCAGCACTCCCCCGAGCAGGATCACCGCGCCGTCGGCCACGGCGACGGTCGGAGCCCGGCCCTGGGCCAGCTCGCCGACGAGTCGCCGCCACGCCTTCGCCCCTTCACGGCGCACCAACCAGGCTCCGAAGGCACTCTCCGCCAGTAGCGCGAAGACCGTCCACCAGGCGCCGATCACCTGCCCGACCTGCACGATGACGTAGATCTCGAGCAGCGGTACGACGATGAACGCGACCAGCAGCGGGCCGATCATCTCAGCGGTTGGCCAGCACGGAGCTGGGGTTGCGTGCCTTGCGCCCACGCGAACGGATGGTGCGGATCCCCCAGCCGGTGACCCGCCAGAGTGCCTCGACGACGATCCCCTTACTCATCTTGGACTCGCCGCGGACGCGTTCGACGAAGGTGATCGGCACCTCGACGACCCGGAAGCCGTTGCGCCACGCCCGCCACGCGAGATCGACCTGGAAGCAGTAGCCCTGCGACACGACCTGCCCGAGATCGACCCCCTCGAGCACCTGCCGCCGGTAGGCCCGGTAACCCCCGGTCACGTCCCTGAACGGAACGCCGAGCGCGAGCCGGGCGTAGGTGTTGCCGCCGACCGAGAGCAGCTTGCGCAAGAAGGGCCAGTTCTCGACCTCGCCGCCCTCGAACCAGCGGGACCCGAGGACCAGGTCGGCGTCCTGGAGCGCGTCGAGCAGCCGCGGCAGCTGCTCGGGCTGGTGGGAGCCGTCGGCATCCATCTCGACGGCGACGTCGTATCCCCGCTCGAGCGCCCAGCCGAAGCCGGCGACGTACGCCGCGCCCAGCCCGGCCTTGGCGGTCCGGTGCAGCACGTGGATCTGGCTGTCGCCGGCGGCCAGCTTGTCGGCGATCTCGCCCGTGCCGTCGGGACTGCCGTCGTCCACCACGAGCAGGTCGACATCGGGCACGGCCGCGCGCAGCCGGTCCGCGATGATCTCGAGGTTTTCCTTCTCGTTGTACGTCGGCACGATCACGAGGACCTTGCCGAGTGTGCCGCCGGTCACGTGGTGCGCCTCCTCGAGCGCCGGCCGAGGACCCCGGCGGCGACACAGCCGACGACCCCGATCAGGGCAAGAACCCGTTCGGGTCCGGCGCCCAGCCGATCAGCGATGGTCAGGGTGTCACGCAGCGGGACCCGGTCGACGAGAACCTTCTGGGTGAAGACCTTCGAACTGTCAAGAACCTTACCGTCCGGGCCTATGAACGCGCTGATACCGCTGGTGGCGGCGACCAGGACGGCGCGGCCGTGCTCGACCGCGCGCAGTCGGGCCATGGCCAGCTGCTGCGACGTCTCGTTGCGGCCATAGGTCGCGTTGTTGGTCTGGACGACGAGCAGCCGGGCGCCGGCCTCGACACTGCTGCGGACCAGTCCGTCGTAGGCGACCTCGTAGCAGATGACGTCGCCGATCTTGGCCGGGCCGAGCTGCAGGGTGCCGTCGCCGGTGCCGGGGGCGAAGTCGTACGGGATCTGACGGAACCTGCTGACCAGCCCGCCCAGCTCGGCGCGGTAGGGGATGTACTCGCCGAACGGGACGAGGTGCCGCTTGACGTACATCGCCCCTGGACCGGTCGCCGGGTCCCAGACCAGTCCGGCGTTCGACACATGGTTGGGTCCCGGCCCGTCGAGCACGGCACCGACGAGCATCGGCACCCCGTTGGCAGCGACCGCGGCGGAAACCTCACGGTTGACTTGAGGGTCGGTCCTGGGATCCACGTCGGTGGCGTTCTCCGGCCAGATGACGACGTCCGGCTTGGGCCGGCGGCCGGCAGCGACGTCGGCGGCCAGTGCCTCGGTGGCGGCCACGTGGTTGTTGGTGACGGCGTCGCGCTGGGCGCCGGGATCCAGCCCGAGCCGGGGGACGTTGCCCTGGACCGTCGCGACAAGGACGGTCGGCGCTCCGCCGCGGCTCTGGGGCGCTGTCGGGAGCGGGATCGCGAGCGGCGCCAGGACGACCAGGAGGGCACCGGCGAAGGCGGTCAGAGCGAGCCTGGGCACCCGCGGCGCCCCCGGGCGCAACGGCGCCAGGCTGAGGGCCGCAGCTGCCAGCAGCGAGCCGCTGAGGGCCACCCCGAAGCTCACCAGCGGCGCACCGCCCCAGGCGGCGAGGTGCAGGAGGGGCCCGGCGGACTGGGAGTAGGCCCAGCGACCCCAGGTGAAGCCGCCCAGCGGGTAGCGGCCGCGAAGGTACTCCTCGAGCAGCCACACGCCTGCCGACCACAGGGGGGACCAGCGCAGCCGGGCGACCAGGCGCAGGCCGAGTGCCAGCAGCCCGAGCTCCAGGGCCTGGGTGAGCGAGAGCAGGAGCCACGCGTCGTCGCCGATGGTCCGGATCCAGGTCAGCAGCGGCACGAACAGGGCCAGCCCGTAGAGCGTTCCGAGCCCGAACGCGACCCGCTTGCCGGTCCCCCGGACCAGGAGTGACAGCGCTGCGACCGAGAGGATCGCTGCCGGCCACCAGCCGACCGGTGGGAACGCGAGGCACCCGGCCATCCCCGCGGCTAGCGCCGTCAGGAGCCGGCCGGCCGACCTCAGCCGCGCTCTGGGCGTGCGTACGCCGGCGGGCTCTGCCGTCGTCTGCTGGGGGTTTCGCGGCGACCGCCGCAGGCCGCTCAGCCCGGCCAGCGTCACGGTGCGGCCAGACCCGCGCGCAACGTGCGCGAGGGGTTCGTCCGGATGCGGCTCACCGGCCTCATCGTAGCGAGGGAAGGGGGCCCGGTCGCCCTTCGGACCGGCGTCACGCCGGCCGGCTGCCAGCGGGACGTCGTTGTCTATAGGGCGCCCGGGCCCCTCCCGGACTCGCCGCACCTCCGACCAGACGGCGGCTCCGACTCGTCACCACGCGCAACGCTGGACCTGGCGCGCCGGGATGTCGCGGTCAGCAGACCGAACATGCCCGTGGACCAGTGTGCGACGGGGACGGAGAGCGCAACGTCAGGACGTCTTCCGGGTGGACGGGGGGAAAACTACCGGCCACGCCGGGGGGGCTGTCAACACCCCGCTGACCTGCGCCGATAGGCCAAAACTGCAGGTCAGAAGGGGTGGCCGGGCCCTCAGAACTTTACCAGAAAACTCGCTTGGCACGGCGTGTCGGCTGGACGGACGGGATGATCGCGGACCAACCTCGGCACCTTCATGATCACGGAAACCCTCAACCTGAGGCTGAGGTGCATAGTTTTGGCGAAATGAGCACCGGGCTCACTCCAGTCGAGCCATTCAGAGCTGAGGCGGACGGCCCTCGAACGGCGTGCTCAGCACGATCGTCGTCTGGGTCGACACGTTGGCGGCAGCTCGGATCTGCTGCAGCAGCAGCTCGAGGGCGGCGGGGGTCGGCACCCGGACCTTGAGGATGTAGCTCTCCCGACCGGCCACCGAGTGGCAGGCCTCGATCGCGTCGAGGTGGGCCAACCGCTCGGGGGCGTCATCGGGCGCGGCGGGGTCGATCGGGGTGATCGAGACGAACGCGGTGAGCGGCAGGCCGACCGCCTCCGGGTCGATCTTTGCGGCGTAACCGCCGACGACACCGCGCTGCTCGAGTCGGCGCACCCGCTGGTGGACGGCGGACACCGAGAGCCCCGTGGCCCGGCCCAGGTCGGTGAAACTCATCCGACCGTCGCTGGCCAGCAGCCGTACGATTTCCCGGTCGATGTCCTCCACGCCCCGCAATCTAGTCGGCGCTGCCCTCATCGGCCCGCATTTGGCAGCGCTGAGGTGTCAGAGTCGGCCGCCCGGGGGTAGGTCACCGCTCAGGGGGCACGCCGCAGGATCCTGCGCGGAGCACAGGACCCGCACACTGCAGGACCCCGCACACAGAAGGAAGGCAGCTGATGACCACGCCAGAAGGAAGCGCCGCCGACGCCACCAAGGGCTCCGCCGACGTCTCGGCCCCGGACAGCGAAGAGCGCCGGGCTGCCATGGCTGCCGCGGTCGCCGACGTCGAGGCCGGGGTCCGCGCCGAGACCTACGACACCGACGGTGAGAACACCGAGGCCTGACCCGGCCGCGCTCAGCCGGGCAGCACGACCAGCTCGCGGCTGATCGTGTTCAGCCGCTCGACGCCGGTCGGCGTGGCCACCACGATGTCCTCGATCCGGGCACCGTGCCGGCCCGGCAGATAGATGCCCGGCTCGATCGAGAAGCAGGCGCCCGCCTCGAGCGGCTCCCGGTTGCCACTCACGATGTAGGGCTCCTCGTGCTCCTCGAGCCCGATGCCGTGCCCCGTACGGTGCACGAAGTAGTCGCCGTAGCCCGCCTCGGCGATCAGGTCCCTGGCCGCAGCGTCGACGCTCTCGGGGGTCACGCCCGGGCGTACGGCCTTGCAGGCGGCGCTCTGCGCTGCGAGCAGCACCTCGTAGTAGGCGAGGAACTCCGCCGGCGGGGCCCCCACCGCGTACGTCCTGGTGTTGTCCGAGCAGTAGCCGTCGCTGGTCGAGCCGCCGATGTCCACGACCACCGGGTCACCGGCCTCGATGACCCGGTCGCCGGTGTCGTGGTGCGGGCTGGCGCCGTTCGGGCCGGAACCGACGATGACGAAGTTCACCGCCTCGTGTCCTTCGGCAACGATCGCGTCGGCGATGTCACGGCCGACCTCGCGCTCGGTACGGCCGACGCGGAGCCACTCCCCCATCCGCGCGTGCACCCGGTCGATCGCCCGCGCCGCCACGCGCAGCGCCTCGACCTCAGCCGCAGACTTGCGCATCCGCAGCGTCCGCAGCACCTCCCCGGCGAGAGCCTGCTCGGCTCCCGGCATCACGGCGCGGAACCGCAGCACCTGCTCGGCCCACATCCGGTTGCCCAGGCCCACGCTGTCCGGCAGGGTCCCCAGCGCCTTGTGCAGCAGCCCGGCGACCAACGCGTACGGGTCGTCGGTCTCGCCCCAGCCGACGATCTCGATGCCGAGCTGGCCGGCCGGTGAGGCGACCGCCGCCGGGTGCTCCAGCCGCGGGACGACGAGGGTGGCCGGTCCGGTCGCCGGAAGCACCAGACAGGTCAGCCGTTCGAGTGGCAGCGCGTCGTAGCCGGTGAGGTAGCGCAGGTCTGCGCCCGGGGTGAGCAGCAACGCGTCGACACCGGCGGACGCGGCAGCTTCGGCCGCCTTGTCGAGCCGGTCGGCGGGGAAAAGGTCCGAGGTGGAGGGCACGGAGCGAGCCTATCCCCGCCAGGTTCTGGCAGGCTGTGGCATGTGGCCGACACCCTGATGCTGCTCGACAGCGCGTCGCTCTACTTCCGGGCGTTCTACGGCGTCCCCGAGACCGTGGTGGCCCCGGACGGGACGCCGGTCAACGCCGTGCGCGGGCTGATCGACATGATCGCGATGCTCGTCGGCAAGTATCACCCCGACCGGTTGGTCGCCTGCATGGACGCCGACTGGCGGCCGGCCTTCCGGGTCGCGGCCGTTCCCTCGTACAAGGCGCACCGGGTCGCTCCCGCCGGCGGCGAAGAGGTGCCGGACACGTTGAGCCCCCAGGTGCCGATCCTGACCGCCGTGCTCGAGGCGATCGGCATCATGACCCTGGGCGTCGACGGGCACGAGGCGGACGACGTGATCGGCACGCTGGCCGTACGCCACCCCGGGCCGGTCGACATCGTGACCGGCGATCGTGACCTGTTCCAGCTGGTCCGCGACGACAAGCCGGTGCGGGTGCTCTACACCGCCAAGGGGATGCGCGACCTGCCGGCCATCGACGAGGCCGAGGTGACCAGGAGGTACGGGATCCCGGGGCGCTCGTACGCCGACTTCGCCCTGCTGCGCGGCGATCCGAGCGACGGTCTGCCGGGTGTGCCCGGCGTCGGGGACAAGACGGCGGCCGGGGTGCTGGAGCGGTACGGATCCGTCGACGCGCTCCTGGTCGCCCTGGACCAGCCGCCCGACGGCCTCTCACCCACGGTCAGGGCCAAGCTGGTCGCGGCCAAGGACTACCTGGTGGCAGCGCGTCCTGTCGTCGCCGTCGTCTGCGATCTCCCGGTGCCGGCGAACCTCGACGACCAGCTGCCGACCGCGGCCGCCGATCCAGAGGCGCTCGTCGCGCTGTCCGAGCGGTGGGGTCTCGACACGCCGCTCAACCGGCTGCTGACGGCGCTCTCCCGGGCGCGCTGACCGGGCCATAGACTGTGCTCATGAGGTCTGCCGGGTGAGCGCGCCGTCTTTGGATCTTGCCGCGCCCCGCAACGATGACCCAGCCGCCCAGGAGCGTCGTGCCGTCTACGACCGGGCCGTGGCGGACGCGGTGCGGACCCTGGCCGAGTCCGACCCGACCAGCAAGATCCGGCTGGCCAAGCAGACGTCCAACCTGTTCCGCACCCGCAAGGCGCACACCGGGGTCTGGCTCGATGCCTCCCCGTTCCGGCAGGTGCTGTCCGTCGACGTCGACAACCACACCGCCAGCGTCGGCGGCATGACGACGTACGAGGACCTGGTCGACGCGACGCTCCCCTATGGGCTGATGCCCGAGGTGGTGCCGCAGCTGGCGACCATCACGCTGGGCGGCGCGGTGACCGGCCTCGGCATCGAGGCGTCGTCGTGGCGCTCGGGCCTGCCGCACGAGTCGGTCCTCGACCTGGACATCCTCACCGGCGCCGGCGAGGTCGTGCACGCGACTCCGGACAACGAGCATGCCGAGCTGTTCGCGACCTTCCCCAACTCCTACGGGACGGTCGGCTACGCCCTGCGGCTGACCATCAACCTGGTCCCGGTCAAGCCCTACGTCCGGCTGCGGCACGTCGCGTGCTCGACCGTCGACGCGCTGACCGAGACGCTCGCGGTTGCCTGTGAGACCGGCGAGTGGGCCGGCGAGGAGGTCGACTTCGTCGACGGGGTCTGGTTCCGCGACGAGGAGTCCTACGTCACGCTCGGCCGCTTCGTCGAGACGGCGCCGTACACCAACGACTACACCGGCCAGAAGATCTTCTACCGGTCGCTGCAGAGCCGGCGCGAGGACTACCTCACCGTCCACGACTACCTGTGGCGCTGGGACACCGACTGGTTCTGGTGCTCGCGGGCGTTCGGCGCCCAGAACCGGTGGGCGCGCAAGGTGTGGCCGGCGCGCTACCGGCGCAGCTCGTTCTACTGGAAGATCATCGCTCTCGAGCGGCGGTTCAGCATCACGGCGCGGCTGGACGCCAGGGCCGGTCGTCCACAGCGCGAGAACGTCGTCCAGGACATCGAGATCCCGGTCGGCCGGCTGCCCGAGATGCTGCGCGAGCTGGACGCCATCACGGGCATCGAGCCGGTCTGGGTCTGCCCGGTACGCCTGGCCGGTGACCGGACCTGGCCGCTCTACCCGATGAAACCGCACGTGCTCTACGTCAACGTCGGGTTCTGGTCCTCCACGGCCCTGGCGCCCGGCGAGTCCGAGGGTGCGGTCAACCGCAAGGTCGAAGACCTCGTCGACCGGCTCGGTGGCCACAAGTCCTTGTACAGCACCGCGTTCTACAGCGAGGACGACTTCTGGGAGCGCTATCCGGCCGACGCCTACTGGCCGGTGAAGCGAAAGTACGACCCGGCCGGGCGACTGCTCGACCTCTACACCAAATGCGTGGGCGGCGGCTGAGCCGTCGGTAAGGTGCCAGGCGGGGGCGCGGTCACGCGCCACGGACAGCGGATGAGTGAGGCAGCAGGTTATGGCGACACAGGTGGCGGAGGTCTTCTACCAGATCGCAGGCAGCGATGCCCCGGTCCGGTTCACCGCGTACGACGGCAGCACCGCCGGGCCGGCTGACGCGGAGATCAAGGTCGAGGTGGTCAACCCGCGGGCGGTGACCTACCTGGCCTCTGCACCCGGCTCGCTCGGCTTCGCCAGGGCCTACATCATGGGCGACCTGCTGCTGCACGGCGACGTCTACCAGGCGCTGCGCATCTTCACCAACCTGTCGATCTCCGACATGGGCCTGGCCACCAAGCTCGACCTGGTCCGCAAGCTCGGCCCGCTGGCGGTCAAGCGCGCGCCGCGGCCGGCCGAGGAGGCCCGGATGACCGGCCGTCGCCACTCCCAGGCCCGGGACGCGCAGGCGATCGCCCACCACTACAACGTCTCCAACCGGTTCTACGAGCTGGTCCTCGGGCCCTCGATGGCCTACACCTGCGCGGTCTACCCGACGGCGACCTCCACCCTCGAGGAGGCACAGTTCGCCAAGCACGACCTGGTGGCCCGCAAGCTCGGGCTCGAGCCAGGGA
>JAWWOL010000349.1:0-8971 GCA_033851695.1 Frankiales bacterium | reverse complement strand
GTGACGTCTACCTCGGTGCCCCGGTCGCCGTGCCCCTGGACCCGCAGCACCGGTTGGTCACGACCAAGTACGACCCGGCGCGCACCTGGACCCCGGCCAACGCGGTCGGCATCGGCGGGATCTACCTCTGCGTCTACGGGATGGAGGGCCCCGGCGGCTACCAGCTGCTGGGGCGGACGGTCCCGGTGTGGCGCTACGACCCGGACCAGGAGGAGCCGCCGTGGCTGTTGCGGATGTTCGACCGGCTGCGGTTCCAGCCGGTCTCGGCACAAGCGTTGGCAGCCGCGCGTGCCGAGATCGCCGCAGGGACCGCGGTTCTCGAGACCCGGCCGGCGACCCTGCGGCTGTCCGACCTGCAGAATGCTGGACTCGACCCTGAGTCGGCGGCCTTCACGGCGCGTCGGCGCACCGCATTCGCCGACGAACGGGCACGCTGGGCACTCGCGGCGAAGGAGGCACAGTGACTGCAGGGCAGCCCATGTGGATCCACCGGCTGGAGCCGTCAGAGGTCGAGGCGCTTGCCGTCTCCCCGAGCGGCCCGCTGGCCGGGGTCAGGGTGGCGGTCAAGGACAACATCGACGTCGCCGGGGTGGCCTCGACGGCTGCCTTCCCGTCGTTGAGCGGGGCACTGGCCAAGTCCTCGGCCTTCGCGGTCCAGCTGCTCGTCGACGCGGGCGCCACCCCCGTCGGCAAGACCAACATGGACCAGTTCGCCACCGGTCTCGTCGGGACCCGGTCCCCGTACGGCGCCTGCCACGCGGTCGACTCGCCGCTCCACGTCTCCGGCGGCAGCAGCTCCGGCTCCGGTGTCGCCGTGGCCAGCGGCGAGGTCGACCTCGCGCTGGGCACGGACACGGCCGGCTCGGGCCGGGTGCCGGCGGCCTTCAACGGCATCGTCGGGCTCAAGCCGACCCGCGGCGTGGTCTCGACCTCGGGCGTGCTGCCGGCGTGCCGCTCGCTGGACTGCGTCACCACCTTCACCCGTACGGTGGCCGAGGCACGGACCGCGTTCGACGTGCTCGCCCGCTTCGACCCGGCGGACGCGTGGACCCGGCCAATGCCGGTCTCCGCACCGGTGGGCGTTGCCCGCGACTTCAGAGTGATTGCCGTACCAGCAGGCGATCTCGACCTCGATCCGTTGCACCGGGAGGCGTGGGACAAGGCCGTCGAGCACGCGCGTACGGTGGCGGACAGGGTCGTCCCCGTCGACGTGACCGCCTTCCTCGAGGTGGCCCAGCTGCTCTACGGCGGCCCCTGGGTGGCGGAGCGCTATGCCGGGTTCGGCCACCTGCTCGAGGACGACGCCGAGGGTCTCGACCCGGTCGTCCGGCAGGTTGTGCTCGGCGGCCGTGAGGTGACCGGCGCTTCGGTCTTCGGGGCGATGGACCGGCTGGCGGTGCTGCGCAGGCTGACCGAACCGATGTGGGACGAGGTCGACGCGCTGCTCCTGCCGGTGACGCCGGGTCATCCCACGCTCGCCGAGGTGGCGGCCGACCCGGTCGGGGTCAACTCGCGGCTCGGCGTCTACACCAACTTCGTCAACCTGCTCGACCTCTGTGCGATCGCCGTCCCGTCCGGGCGGCGCAGCGACGGGCTTCCCTTCGGTGTCCAGCTGATCGCTCCGGCTTTCGCCGACCGGCAGCTCCTCGACCTTGCGTCACGGTGGTGCGGCGAGCCGGTCACCCCTCCGGCGTCCTCTGCCGCCTCGGTCGAGCTGGTGGTCGTCGGGGCACACCTGTCCGGCCTGGCGCTCAACGCGCAGCTGGTCTCGCTGGGCGGCAAGCTGGTCCGCCGGGACCGCACCAGCGCCGCGTACCGGCTGTTCCGTCTTCCCGGCCCGGGCGTGGCGCGGCCAGGGCTGGTCCGCACCGGTGACGGACCGGTCGATGGCCTGCCCGTCGAGGTGTGGGAGCTGCCGCTGCAGGGCTATGCCACGTTGCAGACGATGGTGCCGGCGCCACTGGGCTTCGGCCGGCTCGAGCTGCTGGGCGGTCAGTCCGTCCTCGGCTTCCTCTGCGAGGCGGCCGGCGTGGTCGGCGCCGAGGACATCACCGCCCACGGAGGCTGGCGCCGCTACGTCTCGGCCCTCTGACCGCGGGATGAAAGCCGGCGTGAGGGGTAAACGGCCCTTCATGACATCACTTTCCGACGAGGTCGACCCCTTCATCAGCGAGCGGATCATCGCCATCCGCAACCGGTTCGGAGTGGACGGCCTGCGGGTCGCGGCCGACATGATCGCGCTGGAGGTCGCCATCTTCGCCGAGGCGGCCAAGGCGCTGGCCGAGGAGTGACCAGGGGCGGCCGCCGACGATGAACAGCCCGCCGTCCGCGGTGTCCCCGCAGCCTTCGCTGCCGGCCCATGACACCGCCTACTACCGCAACGTCTCGATCTCGCTTCGCGGCCGGCAGCTGGTCGTCGTGGATCCGGCCGGGCGGGAGCACGTGTTCGCAGCGCACGCGCTCGCCTGGGTGTCGGCTCCAGGCGGCGGGGCCGCCGCCACCCGGCTGCTGGTGCTGGACGGTGCCGGAGCCGCCGTGGCCACCGTCAGTGGCGAGGGATGGGATCTGCACCAGCTCTGGGACTTCTGCGCCGCGGCGGGCGTCCCGTTGCTCGAGGAGAGCTACGCCGACGACGCGACAGCCCAGGTCGCCCATCCCCTTGCGCCAGGCGCGGTGCGCATCCACTCCACCTCGGCCCTCGCCGTGGTGATGCAGTTCCTCCCCGTCCTGCTGCCCGTTCTGCTCATCATCATCCTGGCCGCCCTGGCGTCGCTGTAGCCGCCGCGAGGAGCAGCGCGGCGAACATCCCCGGGGCCTCGAGATGCACCGCGTGCCCCACGCCGGGGATCGTCCTGCTTGGTACGCCGAGCGCAGTCGTGAGCGCGGTAGCCACCTGGTGCCGGACCGGCGGCGAGTCCCCGCCAACCGTCAGCAGTACGGGACCCGCGCCGTCCGCGGGTGCCGCCGGCTCGTAGCCACGGAACATGGCCAGGTCGCGGGCGACCGCCGCGTCGTCGGCAGGTCCGTCGGCGGCTGACCACAGCGGCCCGTACAAGGTGGCGGCGAACCCGGTCACGCCGCCGGCCCGGTAGGCGGCGACCACGGCGTCGAGGAGCCCCGGCACCAGGGAGCCCGCCGCCGGCTCGTGCAGTACGGCCGCGTGGAACGGCACCCCGGCTGCCGCCAGCGCCAGCCCGAGGGTTGCCCCGCCGCTGACTCCGCCGACGACCGCGCCCTCGCACAGCGGTGCGAGGAAGGCGACCTCCGACTCGAGGTGGCCCGTGCTCGGCCGCTCCGGAGTGAGCACCTCGAATTCCGGCAATTCGGCGACAACGCGGGCCCAGATACGGGAGGTCGTCGCTGCGCCGTGGACCAGAACAATACGCATGGTCGCAATTGTGACAGCCGGACACACAGCCGGAACCCAGGAATTGCGAACGTTACAAGCGCGAGATGATCTTGACACCCCGGCGGGTCTAGCGTCCTACCACGTGGACACCGAACCGCATACAGCGCCGTCGCCGGAGCCGCATCCAGCGCCGGTCAGGTCCGGTCTCCGGCGGGACGAGGTTTACGGCGAGCTGCGCAAACGGCTCATGCTCGGACAGTTCGGGCTCCGCTCCCGGCTGGTCGAGGAGCGGCTGGCCAACCTGCTCGGAGTGTCGAGAACCCCGGTGCGCGAGGCACTCTTGCGCCTCGCGAGCGAAGGTCTGGTCACGAAGTTCGATGGCGGCTACTTCGTCGTCCTGCCCGACCTGACCCAGTTGCGCGACCTGTACGACCTGCGCATCACCCTTGAACTGCGGGGTCTCACCCGAGTGCTCGGGGCCGGTACGCGGCACGACGGCCAGCTGCTGGAGCCGCTCCGCGACGAGTGGCTCGCCATGCGGGAGCACCAGCCGGACCCGGACCCGATGTTCGTCACCCTCGACGAGAACTTCCACGTCACCTTGCTGCGGTCCACCGGCAACGAGGTGCTGACCGACAGCTTGCAGCAGGTGAATGCGCGCATCCGGGCGGTCCGGATGTACGACTTCCTCACCGAGCAGCGCATAGAACGGACCATCGCCGAGCACCTCGGCATCCTCGAGCAGGTCCTGCTCGGTGACGTCGAAGATGCCCTGCGCAGCCTGCAGACCCACGTAGGAGAGTCCATGGAGGTCGTCGAGCGACGAGCGGCGCGAGCCATCATGCACATGGCGTTGCAGAGGAGCGCGTCATGACCGTCACGCCCTTGTTGGAGGTTTCCGGCATCACCAAGAGGTTCGGCTCGCTGATTGCCAACAACGACGTCGGGTTCACCGTCATGCCAGGGGAAGTCCACGCCCTGCTCGGCGAGAACGGTGCCGGCAAGAGCACCCTGATGAAGGTCCTGTACGGGGTCTACCGGGCGGACAGCGGTGAGATCCGGCGCGACGGAGCCGTGGTCAACGTCACCTCGCCGGCGGTCGCCCGCGAGCTCGGTCTCGGCATGGTGTTCCAGGACCTCCGCCTGGTGCCGGCCCTGACCGTACGGGAGAACGTGGCGCTGCACCTCGGCAAGTCGGCAAAAGGCCTGAGCCGCAAGGACCTCAGGGACAAGATCAGCGAGATGGGCGACAAGTACGGCCTCGCCGTAGACCCCGCAGCCAAGGTCGCCGACCTCTCGATCGGGGAGTGGCAGCGGGTCGAGCTCGTCAAGGTGCTGCTGGGCGGCGCCCGCGTGCTCATCCTCGACGAGCCGACCAGTGTCCTGACGCCGCAGGAGGTCGACGGTCTCTTCGCGATGGTGAACCGACTTCGCGACGACGGGGTCGGCATCGTCATCATCACCCACAAGATGCGGGAGGTGCGGGAGATTGCCGACCGGGTAACGGTTCTGCGCGGCGGCAGGGTGGTCCTCGCCGGGCGTGCCGCTACCAGCATCTCGGACGAGGAGCTCGTCGTTTCGATGGTGGGGGACACGGTTGCTCCGGCCCGCAACGAACATGCCGGCGAGCGGAGCTCCGCCCCGCCGATCGTCGAGGCGCGAGGTCTGCGGTTGTCAGCGGCGGGGGAGGGATCCGGCCTTCGCGGCGTCGACCTCGACCTCTATCCGGGCGAGATCCTCGGTGTGGCAGGAGTTGCCGGCAACGGGCAGCGCGAGCTGGCCGACCTGATGAGCGGCATGGTCGCGGCCGACGCCGGAGAGCTCAGGCTCGCCGGGAAAGAGATGCGCACGGGTGATCCGCGTTCCTTCCGCGCGGCCGGCGTGATGGCCGTCGCCGGCGACCCCTTGCGGGAGTTCGTCGTACCGGGGCTGACCGTGGGCGAGCACGCGGCGCTGTGGGCCGCGACGGGCGCCAAGAGCACGTTGGACTTCGACGTCAAGGGTCAGGGCGCAGCGTTGCAGGAGCGTGGCCGTACGGCGGGGCTGAAGATAGCGACCTCCGACCGCAGGCTCGACCAGCTCTCCGGCGGCAACATCCAGCGCGTGTTGCTGGCGCTCGCCCTGGCCAGCCCACCGACAGTGCTCGTCGTGTCCTACCCGACCCGTGGCCTGGACGTGCTGACCACCGAGCGGACCCGCGAGCTCATGCTGATGGCCCGTGACGCCGGCAGCGCGGTGCTGCTCGTGTCGGAGGACCTCGACGAGCTGCTGGCCCTGAGCGACCGGATTGCCGTGCTGGCACACGGTTCCCTGACCGGGACGCTGCGCCGCGACGACGCCGACCGTCGGGTCATCGGCACCCTCATGACGGGAGCGGCAGCATGAGCCTCACCAGCGAGCCGGGCGCGGGGACGACGGCGCCGGTCACCAAGGAGGACCTGGTCGTCGAGTTCGACTCGCCGACGATGGTGGAGGAGAAGCCGGCGGTCGTCACGACGAACGCGTCGCTGGCCCAGCGCCTCACGCTCACCGACTGGCGCCGTACGGGGATCACGGTGGGCGCGTACGTCGCCGCGCTGGCCGTGTTCGGTGTCCTGGCGGCGGTGAAGGGGGCCAACCCGTTCAGCGTCTACCACTCGATGCTCAACTCCACGTTCGCCGACAGCGGCTCGATCCAGCAGGCGCTCCTGCGCTCGATCCCGATCGTGCTGGCAGCGCTGGCCGTCGCCGTCCCCGCGAGGGCAGGCCTGGTCAACGTCGGCGGCGAGGGCCAGATCATCCTCGGCGCTGTCGCGGCGACCGGCGTCGGAGTCGCGATCGGCTCGCACGTGCCCGGGCCGTTGAGCTGGCTCGCGATGGCACTGGCGGGCGCCGTGGCCGGTGCCATCTGGGCCGGCATCGCCGGAGTGCTGCGCTCGACCCTCAACGCCAACGAGTCGGTCACGACCCTGCTGCTCAACTTCATCGCGAACGACATCATGCTCTACCTGATCTACCAGCCGTGGAAGGATCCGAACGGTTCCGGCCAGCCGCAGAGCAAGCCGCTGGACCACCACGCGGTCCTGCCCAAGCTTTTCGGCAGCACGCTGAACCTCGGCCTGATCATCGCAGCAGTCGTGGCGGTCGGGGTCTGGTACCTCCTGCAGCGCACCGGCTGGGGCTTCGCTCTCCGTGTCGTTGGCGGCAACCCGGAGGCGGCGCGCAGAGCCGGACTACCGGTCAAGCCGCTGCTGATCAGCTCGATGGCCGTCGGTGGCGCCCTGGCGGGACTCGGTGGCGCACTCAACCTGGCCGGCGTCGAGACCCAGCTCCGGCCTGGAACCACCCTCACGTTTGGCTACATCGCCTTCCTGGCAAGCTATCTCGGCCGTCACAACCCGGCCAAGGTGGTCCTCGCCTCCGTGGTGTTCAGCGCTATCGCGCTCAGCGGCAACGGGTTGCAGATCTCCAACGGCCTGGACGGCGAGATCGTCAACGTCCTGCTCGGCCTGATCGTCCTGGCACCGCTCATCCTCGCAAAGCACGGAAAGAGGTCGGCATGAACGGAGTCGAGCAGGCCCTGATATTCGGGGTCGAGTCTGGTACGGCCATCCTGTTGCCCGGCCTCGGCGAGCTGATCGGTCAGCGGGCCGGCGTGATCAACCTGGGCACCGAGGGGTGCATGCTCTCCGGTGCGCTGGCCTCCTTCGTCGTGGCCAGTGAGACCGGGTCGATCGCGACGGGTGTGGTGGCCGGCTTGCTGGCCGGGATGCTGTGCGGCCTGCTGCACGGCTGGCTGACCGTCCGTCGGGGAGCGGACCAGCTCGCGAGCGGTCTGGTCGTCTGGTTCCTCGCCCTCGGCGTCACCTCCGTCTTCGGGTCCGGCTACACCGACCGGATCGTGACCGGGCTCGACCCGATCGCGATCCCCGGACTGAGCAGGATCCCGTGGGCGGGGCCGATCCTGTTCGACCACGACATCCTGGTCTACCTCGGCTATGCCCTCGTCCCCCTGACCTGGTACGCCCTGTGGCGGACCAGGATCGGGCTGAGCGTACGGGCTGCCGGTGAGCGGCCCGAGGTCGTCGCCACGGCAGGTGGCCGGCCGCAGCTCATCCAGATGAGCGCCGTCGCGATCGGCGCCGGGCTCTCGGGCATCGGCGGTGCTCAGCTGTCACTGAGCCTCGGCAACTGGACCAACAACATGACCGCAGGGTACGGCTTCGTCGCCGTGGCCGTCGTTCTCTTCGCTGCCTGGCGCCCGGTGGGAGTGCTCGCCGGCTCCTATCTCTTCGGCGTGGCGCTGGCCACCGCCTCCGTCCTGCAGGCCCACGGCGTCGGCGTCAACCAGTACCTGCTCGACGCGATGCCTTACCTGATCACGCTGACGGCACTCGTACTCCTCGCTCGGAGAGGGGCTCGACAGGCCCCGGAAGCCTTGGTGCGCGCACTGACCCACGCCGCCTGACCTAGCAGCAAAGACGCTGGCACGTAAGAAATCTGCGACAGAGTCCGTACCACCCGCTTGCCCCCACCCGGAAGGACAGCTATGCCGTTCCCACGCAAAGCCCGCGTCTCGAGGACCGCCCTGGCGGCGGTGCCCCTCGTCGCCGCCTCGCTCGTGCTGACCGCCTGTGGCAGCGGCAGCACGAAGAACGTCGCCGCCACCGGCAGCGCCAGCGGCGCCAAGGCCTCGACGATCATCACAGCCAAGATCACCGTGGGTTTCATCATGGTCGGGTCCAAGAAGGACTACGGCTACAACGAGGCGGTCTACGACGGCAGCCAGGCCGTGGCCAAGGACATGCCCAACGTCAACGTCATCACGGCCGACAACGTGCCGGAGAGCAACGCGGTCACGACCGCCATGGACTCCATGGTCAGTAAGGGTGCCAAGGTCATCTTCGCCAGCAGCTACGGCTACTTCCAGTACGCCGAGAAGTTCGCCGTCGCCCACCCGGACGTCATCGTGCTGCACCAGGGCGGTTTCCAGAAGGACGCCTTCCCGGCGAACTTCGGGACCTACTGGGGCCAGGCGTTCGAGCCGGTGTCGCTCGGCGGCATGGCGGCTGGCGGCACGACGAAGACCAACAAGCTCGGCTACGTCTACGCCTTCCCGATCCCGCAGACGATCGCCAACATCGACGCCTTCGAGCTGGGCGCGCAGGCGGTCAACCCGAAGGCGCAGACCTATCTGGTCAACACGTCCAGCTGGTGTGACCCGGTGAAGCAGTCCCAGGCGGCAGCCGCGCTGCTCAGCCAGGGGGTCGACGTGCTGACCCAGCACCAGGACTGCCAGGGCACGGTCATCAACGCCGCCAAGAAGGCGGGCAAGTATGTCGTCGGCTACCACTACGACGCGCAGAGCCTCGACCCGTCGGGCTGGCTCACCGGCTCCGCCTGGAACTGGGGGCCGATCTACGAGAAGATCATCACCACCGCCGCGGGGGGAACGTTCAAGGGCAGCCCGTACAACGCCAACTGGGTCGGTGACTTCGCCCACGACAACAACCCGCTGACCCTGGCCTCGATCGGCAGCTCGGTCTCGGCCGACCTCAAGGCCAAGATCACCGCGGAGGAGACGGCACTCAAGCAGCCAGGTGCTTCGGTCTTCAAGGGCCCGATCGTCTGCCAGGACGGCAC
>JAWWOL010000347.1:0-2942 GCA_033851695.1 Frankiales bacterium | reverse complement strand
GGCTGGGCTTGGCGGTCGGTCTGGCCGTCGGCTTCTTGGTCGGGGGCGTCGTCTTGCCAGGAGCGGAGGTCTTGGGCGAGCCGCTGGTCTTGGTGCCGCCCGGGGTCGGCGCCGCACTCGTGCTGGTCTTCGGGGGGCCGGTCGTGGTCGCGGCCGGTGTGTGCGACCCCACCGACTGGACGTCGTTCGACGTCGTCTTGTTGCTCTTGAAGACCTGGTTGAACACGACGATCAGGATGATCACCAGCGCGATCGTCCCGCCGATCTGCAGCAACCGCAGCGGCAGGGTGTCGGAGAGCGGACGTGGCAACGGCTCGTCCGGCTGGTAGTCGGGCTGTGGCCAGTAGGGGGCGCCGGCCGGCGGAGGGGGCGGCGGCGTGGGCCGGCCGCCGGCCCGGTGGGCACCGCGACGAGGGGCATCGTCGGGCGCGCCGATGTCGTCGGGCGAGCTGTGGTCGGGCCCAGCAGGACCCGTCGGGTCGGCGGGCTGCCCTGGACCGCCGTCCAGGGGAGGCTCGGACATGTCGCGTCAGACCTGGATGCCGAGCCGCCGTGCCGACCGGGCACGGGTGCGGGCCGCCCGCATCCGGCGGAGCCGCTTGACCAGCATCGGGTCGAAGGCCAGAGCGTCCGGCCGGTCGATCAGTGCGTTGAGCACCTGGTAGTAGCGGGTCGCGGACATGTCGAACATCTCGCGCACGGCCTGCTCCTTGGCGCCGGCGTAGCGCCACCACTGCCGCTCGAAGGCCAGGATCTCGCGCTCGCGCCCTGTCAGGTCACCGGGATCGCCCAGGGTGGCCGGGTCCGCTGGGCTGCCAGCAGGGACGACACTCAGCGCGTTGGCCGGGTCCATGGCGACTCCTCGACGGTCTGGGTGGCGCGATCGGTGCGGTGAGGCGTGAATGACAGCAGTGTCATTCGACACCGTCATTGTGACACGACGCACGCGCCGTGCGTGACAGCGCGCCGCGTATCAGGACTCGATCTCCGTGAGGACCCGGGGGACCTCGTCCACCGTCTCGCGGGCCAGGTAGCCCAACCGACCCGTGCTCGCGGCGAGCCGGTCGCCGGCCCTGCCGTGCAGGTGGGCCGCCCACACCGCCGCCTGAGCCGCGCTCGCACCCCGGGCGGCCAGCCCGACGACGACTCCCGCCATGGCGTCGCCTGAGCCGGACGCCGCCAGCCCGGGGCCGCCGGCGCTGTCACACCACAGGGTCCCGTCGGGCGCTGCCACCCACGACTGCGCGCTGCCGACCGAGACCACCGCCCCGAACCGGGCCGCTCCGTCGCGGGCAGCGGCGCCCGGGTCACGGTCCACCTCGTCCTGGTCGAGACCGGCCATCAGCGCCATCTCCTTGACGTTCGGGGTGAGTACGGCGTTGCCGCCGAAGCGCTGCAGGCACGTCGGGTGCGACCCCACGTGCGCCAGCGCGTACGCGTCGAGCACCACCGTCGTACTGGCCGGCAGGGCCGGCAGCACCGCATCGAGCAGGACGGAGCAGGCGTCGGCGTCGGTGATGCCGGAACCGACCAGCAGCGCCCTGGCCTCCGTGGCCAGCTCGACCAGCCGCTGCGCACCATCACCGGACAGCGCACCGCTGGCCGTCTGCGGCAGCCCCTCGACGAACGCCTCGGGCACGGCGGCGGCCACCGCGACAGCGGTGCTCTCCACCGTGGCGATCTGCAGCTTGCCAGCGCCTGAGCGCAGAGCCGCTGTTGCGGCCAGGATCACGGCTCCAGGCGTCTGCGCTGCGCCGCCCACGACCAGCACCTGGCCGCGATCCTCCTTGTCGTCCCCTGGGCGCGGCAGAGCCCAGCTGCGCAACAGCCCAGCCGTCACTTGTACGGGCTCACTTCGCGCTGACATTGGCACCGTCCTGCACCGTCACCTCGGTGCTGCTCTCGGTCATGGGCGCGACCTCGTTGTAGGACTCCAGCCGCAGCCGCCTGCCGTCGCTCACGAAGGAGGTCAGGCTGCAGTTGGCCACCGGGTCTCGCACGCCCAGCTCGAGCACGCCGCGCTCGTCCATGTCGTCGTACAGGTAGCGGAACAGCAGGACCACCACATCGTGCGAGAAGATCATCACCCGCTCACCGGCCAGCTCGTGGATCAAGGTCTCGTGCAGGCTGCGCAGCCGCAGCAGGACGTCGGTCCAGGACTCGCCCCCTGGCGGCCGTTGGTAGAACTTGCCGAGGCGCGACCGCATGGCGGCGAGGTCGGGGAACTGGGCCTGGATGCCGCGCCAGGTCAGGCCATCGAAGACGCCGAGGTCACGGTCACGCAGGCGCTCGTCCGATCGCACCGTGAGTGCGGAGGCGTCTCCGCCGCAGCTGTCGAGGACGATGCGGGCCGTCTCCTGCGCCCTGAGGTAGGGCGAGGCCAGGACGACTGTCGGCAGCTGGTCCGCCGGGCGTCCGGACAGCCATCGGCCCAGAGCCCCCGCCTGCTCGCGGCCGAGGTCCGACAGGGGCACGTCCATGTCGCGGGTCTCGAGCTGGAGCCGCTCGGACTGGGAGGCGGTGGCGACCGCATGCGCCACGTTGCCCGTGCTCTGACCGTGCCGGACGACCCAAAGCCGTTCCGGCGGCTGGTGTTCACCCGACATGGGCTGCCCTCCCGCTGTGCGACGCAGAACCGGTCATTTCCCGTACGCCTCCCGATCATGCCCGGTCACCGCCCACCATCGCGTACGGCGCTGCGACGACCCTCGGCAGGCCGATGGTGCCAAGATCGAGCCACCGGCCAGGAGGGGGCTCGTCATGGGGATTCCGGTCTATCCGTTCGCGCTGCCGCCGCAGCCCGGTGAGCCGGGGCCGACCGCGATCCTGACCGAGCTGCGCATCCACGGCGTGTCCGGTCCGGACCCGACCGGGGTCCTCGAGTCGCCCGGAGTCTTCCACGTCGCGGGCGACGCGATCACCGGCTTCGCCCGGCGGCTGGG
>JAWWOL010000344.1:0-2871 GCA_033851695.1 Frankiales bacterium | reverse complement strand
CTCGGCGCACGAGGCCTACCTGCGGACCTACCGCTCTGCGGTCGAGCCGGAGAAGGTCGTGGAGTTCCTCGTCCTCGACCGGCTCTTCCCGCGATCGGTCTACGCCGCGCTGGTGCAGGCGGAGGCGTGCCTCACCGAGCTCGACCCGACGGCCGGCCGGGTGGGTGTCGACGACATGGCGCGCCGGCTGCTCGGCCGCGCGCGCACGGACCTCGAGTTCCGGGTGTCCTCCGACCTGCTGCGCGAGCTGCCGTTCCTGCTGGACATGCTGCAGACCACGTGCGCGGAGGTGGGATCGGCGGTCGCCGGTCGCTACTTCCACCACACCGCGGCGCTTGCCTGGACGGCCGAGCGATGAGGCTCCGGGTCCGGCACGCCACCGGCTACCGCTACGACACCGAGGTGCTCTCGTCGTACAACGAGGCGAGGCTGGTGCCGCAGACCGGGCTGACCCAGCTCACGCTGTCGAGCGAGGTCACGACGCACCCGGACGCGCAGCACCAGCGGTACTGGGACTACTGGGGCACTCAGGTCACCGTCTTCGACGTGCACGTGCCGCACACCGAGCTGCAGGTGACCTGCACCTCGGTCGTCGACACCACGGAGGCGACCGCACCCGGCGAAGTGACGTGGGAGCAGCTCGAGGCCGCCGGCGACTCGCAGGTCGAGCTGATTCGGCCGTCGGTGAAGACCATCCCCAACGACGACCTCAAGGCGCTGGCGGCGCAGGCCAAGGGCTCACCGCGCGACGTGGTGCTGTCGCTGTCCGGCCTGGTGCAGGACCGGGTCGCCTACGTCCCGGGCTCGACGGGCGTGCAGACCAGCGCGGTCGATGCGTGGGAGCTCGGCCAGGGCGTCTGCCAGGACATCGCGCACGTCACGCTGTCGCTGCTGCGAGAGGCAGGCGTGCCAGCGCGGTACGTCAGCGGCTACCTCCACCCGACCAAGGAGCCGGCGATCGGCGAGACCGTCCTGGGCGAGTCGCACGCCTGGGTCGAGGCGTGGCTCGGCAGCTGGTGGGGCTTCGACCCGACCAACGGGATCCCCGCCGGCGAGCGGCACGTCGTCGTCGCACGGGCCCGCGACTACAACGACCTGCCGCCGCTCAAGGGCGTGTACGCCGGTGGCGGGATGCAGTCCCTCGGCGTGACCGTCGAGGTGACGCGCCTCGCCTGAGACCGACTCGCGCGACGGCCTGCGCTAGAGGGTGAGCAGCTCTTCGTAGAAGCCGCCGATCTGGCGCCCGCGGTCGACCAGGTGGACCTCGAGGATCCAGTGCGGCTTCTTGCCCTCGCGGTCCAGCCGGCGCATCGGCTTGGTGCTGCCGCGCGTGATGAGGTTGTGGGTCCGCTGCTCGTCGAGGGTCACGTGCGGGAACTCGCCGACCAGGTGACCGCAGTGGTAGTTGCCGAACTCCCAGCCGCGCTCCGACGCGAGCCGCACCACCTCGTCGTACAGCTCCTCTCCCGTGATCTCGGGATGGCTGCGGAAGTACTGCTTTCCTGCCTCGAACACCACCGGCAGGTCGTCGCGGAGCTTGTGCTTCACCGGGTCGTCGCCGAGGACGTAGGTGCGGCCGAAGTCGGCCTCCCACTCCTCGAAGACGGGACCGAAGTCGAGGAAGACGATGTCGTCGGCCTCGATGACCAGGTCGGGCGGGTTCTCCTGGTACGGCTCCAACGTGTTGGTGCCGGCGCGGACGATCCGCTTGTGCCAGTGCTTCTCCACGCCGAGCAGGTCCGCGGCGAGGTCGCGGATGCCGTGCTGCACCTCGAGCTCCGTCGCGCCCGCTCGGATCAGGCGGCGCTCCTCGACCGCTGCGAACAGCTGGGCCGCCTTGCCCTGCGCCTCGAGCAGCCCGGCAGCTCTCGCGTCCTCCTGCACCCAGTCCTCCCGCCGATAGACTGCCTCGTGCCTTCCTCCCCTGATGTTGCAGCCACCCCGCAACAGCTGATCAGGAACTTCTGCATCATCGCCCACATCGACCACGGCAAGTCGACCCTGGCTGACCGCATGCTCGAGGTGACCGGCGTCGTCGAGGCACGCCAGATGCGCGCGCAGTACCTCGACAAGATGGACATCGAGCGCGAGCGCGGCATCACCATCAAGGCCCAGAACGTCCGGCTCCCGTGGACCGCCGACGACGGCCGTGACTACGTGCTCCACATGATCGACACCCCGGGCCACGTCGACTTCACCTACGAGGTCTCCCGCAGCCTCGCCGCCTGCGAGGGGACGCTGCTGCTCGTCGACGCCGCGCAGGGCATCGAGGCGCAGACGCTGGCCAACCTCTACCTGGCACTCGAGAACGACCTGCACATCATCCCGGTGCTCAACAAGATCGACCTGCCGGCCGCGCAGCCGGACAAGTACGCCGAGGAGATCGCGCACATCATCGGCTGCGAGCCGTCCGACGTGCTGCGGATCTCGGCGAAGACGGGGGCCGGGGTCCCTGAGGTGCTCAACCAGATCGTGCGCGACATCCCGCCGCCTGCCGGGGACCCGGACGGACCGGCGCGCGCCATGATCTTCGACTCCGTGTACGACGCCTACCGCGGCGTGATCACCTACGTCCGCGTGATGGACGGCTCGCTGTCCACCCGCGACCGCGGGCTGATGATGTCGACGCAGAACGCCCACGAGATCCTCGAGGTCGGTGTCGTCTCGCCGGAGATGACACCCAAGGAGTTCCTCACCGCGGGCGAGGTCGGCTACGTCATCCCGGGCGTGAAGAACGTCCGGCAGGCCCGGGTCGGCGACACCCTGACGACCGTGCGTAACAGCGCGGTCGAGTCGCTCGGCGGCTACCGCGACCCGAAGCCGATGGTGTTCTCCGGCCTCTACCCGCTGGACGGGTCCGACTACCCGGCG
>JAWWOL010000303.1:0-5163 GCA_033851695.1 Frankiales bacterium | reverse complement strand
GAGACGAGGCGCTGCTTCTCGGCCTCGGGGATGCCCAGCTTGTCGTAGGTGTTCTTGATGTCCGCGGGGAGGTCGTCCCAGGTCGCTGCCTGCTTCTCGGTGGACCGCACGAAGTATTTGATCCGGTCGAAGTCGATGCCGGACAGGTCGGCTCCCCAGGCGGGCATCGGCTTCTTGTCGAACAGCCCCAGGCCCTTGAGCCGCAGCTTGAGCATCCACTCCGGCTCGTTCTTCAGCGCGGAGATGTTCTCGACGACCTCGCGGGACAGGCCGCGGCGCGCGGTGGCGCCGGCCGTGTCGGTGTCGGCCCAGCCGAAGTCGTAACGACCCAGCCCCTCGAGCTCGGGATGAGCGTCAGGCGCGACGGTGACGTCGGTCTCGGGCTGTGTGGTGGTCATGCGGGGTCCCTCCCGGTCATGGGGGTGGATGGGCTGTGCGGGGTGGGCGTCTTGGGGGCCGCGCTGGGGATGTGGCTGCTGGGGATGTGGCTGCTAGGGATGTGGCTGCTAGGGATGGGGCTGCTAGGAATGTGCGTCGTGCAGACCCCGTCGCCGTGGGCGAGGGTCGCCAGGCGTTGGACGTGGGTGCCGAGCAGCCGGCTGAAGGCTGCGGTCTCGGCCTCGCACAGCGCGGGAAACTCCTCGGCGACGTGCGCGACCGGGCAGTGGTGCTGGCAGAGCTGCATGCCATTGCCGGTCACCCGGGCCGACGCGGCATAGCCATCGTCGGACAGCGCCCCGGCCAGGGCCTCGAGCCTGGCCGCGCCGTCGGTGTCGGTGCCGATGAGGGCCGCATAGCGCTCCTCGACCCCGGCCAGTCGACGCCGGGCGAACGCCTGGACAGCAGCCTCTCCCCCGGTCTCGGCGAGGAAGCGCAGCGCGGACGCGGCCAGCTCGTCGTACTCGTGCGGGAAAGAGTTGCGGCCGGCTTCGGACAGCGCGAACAGCTTGGCCGGACGCCCACGGCCACGGACCTTGCCGCGTACGGGACGCTCGGCGACCTCGACCACGCGGCCCTCGGCGGTCATCGCGTCGAGGTGGCGGCGGACGGCCGCTGGCGTGAGCCCCAGCAGATCGCCCAGGGTCGCGGCGCTGACCGGGCCCTGCTCGAGCATCGCCTTGGCCACCCGGTCACGGGTCCGCGCGTCGGCCGGCACGGCAGGCGGCACGGCAGACGGCGACTCCAGGATCGCAACCTCGCCCACCGCGGTCGCGGTGTCGTCGAGGATCGCTCCTGGGGTTTTCACAACGGTCATGTTACCTAATTGCCCAAGCGCGTTCAACGCGAGGAGCCGGCGGGGCGAGGCTTTACTCGCCGGGCGGCGCCCGCCGTGGGAAGATCGGACAGGGGAGTGTGAATCGGGCAGATCGAACAGGGATAGATCAGGCTGACCAGGGCAGACCGCGGACGCGCGGCGTTCGGGCCGGCTCGGACCATCGCTCGCGGGGAGCAGAAGTGACCACGTTGCCGTCCCCTGACCGGCCGACGGCGCACGTGCCCGACCAGCCGGCCGACCCCGTCCCCGCTCCCGTCACCCTGTCGGCCGTTTCCGACCTGCCCCGCCTCGGGCCGTTCACCGGCCACGCCCAGCCGCGCGATCTCAACAGCGCCTACCCCGACACCTCGTACGCGTCTCGCGAGGACCGCACCGCAACGGTGATCCGGTCAGCCGCGGCCGTCGAAGCAGTCGTCGGGGTCTGGCTGGCCGTCTCACCCTGGTTCGTCGGTTCGGGTGGCTCCGCCGCGCTGCGCTGGAACGACGTCGCCGTGGGCCTTGTCCTCGCCGTCGTCGGGGCCGCCCGCCTGGCCCGGCCGGTGCTGCCACGCACGCCGTCGGTCAGCTTCGGGCTCGGTGCCTGGACGATCGTCGCGGCCTTCGTGCTGTCCTTCCAGAACGGCGCCACCGGCACCGCCCCGCTGTGGAACGCGATCATGTGTGGTGCCGCGCTCACCGCAGCGGCGGCGTGGAGCACCACCGAGACCGAGCGGGCGGCCCTGCGCAGGGGGTGAGCAGCCTCGACGCGCCGCGGCCGTACCATCAAACCCGATGTCCACGCCCGCAGAGTCCACGCCCGCAGAACCGTCGCGCCCGAGGCTGGCCTGGCGACCCGCCCCGCGGACGATGCAGCGCGCCGCCCTGGCCACTCTCGTGGCCAACATGGCGCTCGTGGCCACCGGCGGGGCGGTCCGGCTCACCGACTCCGGGCTGGGCTGTCCTACCTGGCCGAACTGCCTCACCGGCAAGGCCCACGCGCCGACCGCCTATCACCACTGGATCGAGCTCGGCAACCGGATGCTGATCACGGTGCTGGTCGCGATAGGCCTCGCCACCCTGGTCGTCGCGCTGCGCTCGTTGCCGCGGCGCCGCGATCTCGTACGGCTGTCGTGGCTGCTGCTGGGTGCCGTCCCGCTGCAGGCCGTGCTCGGCGGGATCACCGTGCTCACCCACCTGAACCCCTGGGTGGTGATGATCCACTTCCTGGCCTCGATGGTCATGGTCGCGGCGGCCACCCTGCTGCTTCGCCGCACCGGTGAGGGCGACCTGGCCGCCGAGCCGGTGACCCTGCCGTTGCTGCGTCGCCTGGTCTTGGGCCTGTCGGCCCTGGTGGGCGTCGTGCTCGTCCTCGGCACCGTCGTCACCGGCAGCGGCCCGCACGCAGGGGATGCCACGGCCAAGCGCAACGGCCTCGACCCGGTGCTGGTCACCCAGCTGCATGCCGACTCGGTCTTCCTGCTGGTCGGCCTGACCGTGGCCCTGGTCGTGGCGTTCGCCGCGGTACGCGCGCCGGCACAGGTCAACCTGGCGGTGCGCCGGCTGCTGGCCGTGGAGCTGGCGCAAGGGGTGGTCGGCTACGTGCAGTACTTCACCAAGCTGCCCTCGGGGCTGGTCGAGGTGCACCTGATCGGCGCCACGGCAACTGCGGCCGTCACCTCGTGGCTCGTGCTGTCGCTGCGCGAACGCGGCCCGGAAGCCCTCCCCGGGCCGGCGCCGCAGCCGACCGCAACGTCAGCAGCCCCGGCACGCGCGACCTAGCCAGTTCTGCCCTGACCGTCGGTCAGGTCTGCTCGTCTGCCAGGACCTGCTGCTGCCACTGGGCCTTGTCCGTACGCCAGCCGTCCTCGGTCCGCCCGCGCTTCCAGTAACCGGACACCGACAGCTCCTGGCGGGCGATGCCTCGCTCGACCAGTAGGTGCCGCCGGGCACCACGTACGGACGTGGCCTCGCCATGGACGAAGGCGTGAACCCGACCCGTGGGGAAAACTGTCTCGCGCAGGGCGTCGGTGAGCAGCTCCGGGCCGCCCGGGCCGGCCGTTCGGTCTAGCCACATCACCGTGAGATTGCCTGGTGTGTCGAGCTTCTGCTCCTCGTCGGGCCCTTCGATCTCGACGAACGCCCAGGCCGGCGAGCCGCCCGGGACCCGCTCGAGCGAGGCCGCGATCGCCGGCAGCGCACTGGCATCGCCGGCGAACAGGTGCCAGTCGGCCGTGGGGTCCGGTGCGAACTCTCCCCCGGGCCCGTTGAGCTGGATCAGGTCACCGGGCCGGGCACTGGCCGCCCAGGGGCCGGCCAGGCCCTCGTCGCCGTGGTGGACGAAGTCGAGCGTCAGCTCACCGGCCACCTCGTCCCAGCGGCGCACCGTGTAGGTCCGGCGGGCCGCCCGACCGGTGGCCGGGTCGGGGAACAGCAGCTTGACGTAGTGGTCGGTGAACGCCCCGGCCGTGAAGCCGGTGAGTCCCTCGCCGCCGAGCACCACCCGGACCATGTGGGGAGTGAGCCACTCGGTCCGGGTGACGATCGCGGTCCGGGGCGGGCGCTCCGGCCTTCGCTCGCTCACGAGGCGGGACCCGCCGGCGCGGCCGCCTCGGCCTGGGGCGCCGCCGGCCCGTCGGCCAGGATCAGGTAGAGGGCCCGACGGGTCTCGGTGAGCACCGCGTGGGCCGCCGCCGCCTGGCTCTCGCTCGCGTTCTTGCTCAGGATCCGGGTCGCGATGTGGATCTCCTCGAGGGCGGAGCGCAGGTCGTAGTTCTGGCCCGGCGTTCCCACGAGCGCCGCGAACGGGTCGGCGAGCGTCTCGGCGTTGTCGGCGAGGTAGGTCCTGCCGGCGTCGGTGAGGGTGACCAGCTTGCGGCCTCCCTCGGCCAGGGTGGTGACCAGGCCTTCGTCCTCGAGCTGGGCGATCGTCGGGTAGATCGCGCCCGGGCTCGGCCGCCAGACCCCGTTGGTCCGCTCGGCCATCGCCTGCATCAGCTGGTAGCCGTGCATCGGCTGCTCGGCGAGCAGGATCAGGACCGCCGCCCGCACGTCACCGCGCTGAGCTCGTCCCCTCCCCCGGTGCCCGTGGTCCCCGCGGAAGTGGCCGCCTGGGCCGTGCGGGTGGTCGTGTCCTTCCTGCCCGCCCGGTCCACCGAGGTCGTGCCCGGGGCCGTCGGGGTGGTGCCGCCTCTGGCGGCCGTCTCGTCCGTATCGCATGGGTGGTGCTCCTTTCGTTGCGATACGTGAACGATATATCGCGTGCTAGCGACTGTCAACGATATATCGCCAGATGACATCGGCGATCAGCGCAACCGGGACCGCGGAGTCGGCTCGAGCCGAAGCACCGTCGCCGGGCCGAGCGTCCACCGCCCCAGCTCAGCCTCAGCCGCACGCCACCGAGGACCGGTTGGCACGTCGTCCAGAGCCGAACGGCTGACGCGGACGAGGACGTGCTCGCCTTCCCTGACCGGCAGCCGCGGGAACGTGTTGGCGGACGGCTCTGTGACCAGCAACCCGACCAGCGACGACCCCTGCTCGGCCAAGGCCGGCTCGACCCGCTCCTGGAAGAACCCCAGAAAGCCGTCCTCGGCAGGCTCCGGCAGCGGATAGACGGTGACCGTCAACGAGCCGCTGCCTGGGACCCCGTTGAGCAACCCCTGGGCGAGGATCGGTCGCAACAGCAGGACATCGTCAGAATCGATCATCATCGCGTTGGCCTCGTCGCGGTGCTCGCGCCACACCGGACCGTCGTAGAACGCGGTCAGCCCCGCGAGGCGGGCCGCCATGTCGGGAAACCCACGCAGCCAGACGAAGTGCTCCCTGCCGGGCAGCTCGACGAACTGCCCGAGGACCCGCAGCCCGTGCCGCTCCTGGCTCTCGACCAGCGCACGGTCGAACAGCTCGACGAA
>JAWWOL010000197.1:0-14650 GCA_033851695.1 Frankiales bacterium | reverse complement strand
AGTCGAGGCTGGCAGAGGAGTTCTGCGACCGGGTACGGCTGCGCGGTGCCGTCGTGGCAACCGGAATGTGTGTCCCTGGCGAGGGAGGGCTGCCGTACGCGCCGGTCATGGGGATCCTGCGCACCCTCGCCCGCCAGGTGGGCCAGTCCTCTCCGGCCCAGCTGCTCGCCGCGCTGGGCGCCGACGCGGGCACTGTGGGATCGGCAGCCGCCGACCCGCTCAGCCTCTATCCCGTGGGAGCGCGAGGAACCGCTGGCTTTGCCATGACGGTGTTCTTCGTGTCGATCCTCGGAGCGCTGGCTGAGGCTGCCCAGCGGTCACCGATCGTCCTGGTCTTCGAGGACCTGCACTGGGCGGACTCGGGCAGCACCGAGCTGGTCGACTTCCTCACCCGCAACTTCGACGACCGGCGCGTACTCATCCTCGGCACCTATCGCCGCGAGGAGGTCGATCCCGACCATCCCCTGATGCCGTGGCTCACCGAGCTCGTGCGGCACCCGCGGGTGAGACAGCTCGATCTCGGGGGCCTCGAGCCGGCCGACCTGGCGACGCTGATCGAGGACCGGACCGGCCGGCTGCCTGATCCGCTGCTGCTCGAGTCCGTCTGGACGCGGTCGCAGGGGAACCCGTTCTACGCCGAGGAGCTGCTGGCCAGCCCGGACACCGCGTCCCTGCCGAAGGCGCTTCGAGACGTCATCATGCACCGGGTCAGACGCCTGACCCCGCAGGCACAGCACGTTCTCGCGGTGGCGGCCGTAGCCGGCGCGACCGCCGATCACCGGCTGCTGGCCCGGCTCAGCGGCCTGGACGCCGCCAAGCTCGCCGCGGCCGTCATCGAGGCGGTCGACAAGAACGTCCTGGTCGTCGACGCCTCGCGGTCCGGCTACCAGTTCTGCCACGCGCTGCTCCGTGAGGCCGTGTGCGACGGGTTGCTCCCCACCGAGCGGATCCGGATCCACCGCGAGATCGCCACGGCGCTCAGCGCCGACCCATCGCTCGCACGGACGGCGCCGAGCCACCGCCCCGCGGAGCTGGCGGCTCACTGGTGGGCCGCCGAGGAATGGGCCGCGAGCCTGCCGGCCTCACTCGACGCGGTCGCGGCCGCGGCCGCCGTCAGCGCGTTCCCGGAGGCGCTCACCTTCCTGGAACACGCACTGATCGCGGCCGAGCGTGCCCCGGACGCAACCGCAGCGGCTGGGATCAGCCGGGGCCAGCTGCTCGAGCGGGGGGCCGAGCTGGCTTACCTGGCAGGAGCGTACGGCCGTGCCGTCGAGCTCGCCAACGCGCTGATCGAATCGCTCGACGCGCAGTCAGACCCGTTCGCGGCGGCTCGGTGCTACACCCTGCTCGGCCGCAACCTGTGGGCAGCAGCCGAACCCGACGCCGCGTTCGCGGCCTACCGCAGTGCGGAGGGGCTGCTTCCCGTACGGGCGCCGTCCGTCGAGCTTGCGCAGCTGCTCGAAGGCGAAGCCCACTGGTACGTCCTGATGTCCCGCTACGGTGCGGCAGCGGAGCGCGCCCGCGAGGCGCTCGCCGTGGCGCGCGCTGTGGGCGCACGCGAGGTGGAGGGGCGAGCGCTCAACACGTTGGGATGCTGCCGCGGCAGTCTCGGGTACGACGACGAGGCCATCGCGCTCCTTCGGGCCTCGTTGGCCATCGCGGAGGAGCTGTCCGAGCCCGTGGGCCTGAACAGCGCCTACCGCAACCTGGCGTCGATGCTGCTCGACGTCGGCCGGCTCGAAGATGCGGTGTCGATCATGTACGACAGCGCGGCGGTCGGGGAGGAGCTGTGGGGCACCCGGCTCAACGGTGCCACCGGGAACGGCGTGGAGGCCCTGGTCCGCCTGGGTCGTTACGACGAAGCCGAGTGGGTCTTAGGTCAGGCAGGTCCGCACGTCTTCGGGGTGTCGGCCTATCGGGACTGGCTGCTGATGCTGGCCAGTCCCATGATGATTCGCCGGGGCCGCTTCGACGTGGCAGAGCAGATGATCGCGACGGCCCGCGAGATCACCTCCCGGCTGCAGGACGTCATGGGGTCAGCCTGCCTGCTCGGTCTCGGTGCCGAGCTGGAGCTCGAGTGCGGTCGTCCCGATGCCGCCGCCGCGCAGGCCGACAGGGCCCTGGCTCTGGCCGCGCGTAGCGACGACGAGACGCAGCTCCCCGAATTCTGCATGTGGGCCGCGCGCGCCGTCGCCGACCAGTGCGAGCGGGCACGAGGACATGGCCGCCCGCTGGACGTCGAGCAGATGCGGCGCCGGTGCGACGACTATCTGGCGACGGTGCACCGCACGGTGATCGCGCGCGAGGCGCGGGGCGTCACGCATACTCCACGGTCACTGGCTGCTGAGGCTCAGGCAGCCGCCGAACGGTCCCGCCTGGACCGGTCGGACCCCGATCTGTGGGGTCGGGCGGGGGCGCTCTGGCAGGTGGCACGCGAGCCCTACCCGCGCGGCTACTGTCTTTGGCGTCAGGCCGAAGCACTGCTCGAGAGCCGTGCCGGCCGGGTCCGGGCGGGCGAGTGCCTCGACGAGGCTTGGCGGATCAGTGGGGAGCTCGGCGCGGAACCGCTGTCCGCCCGCATTCTGAGCCTCGCCCAGCGGGGCCGGCTCCAGCTCCACGACCCGGGGACGGCCGCCAAGCCCCCGGAGGCCGGGGTCGGCGCCGAGCTGGGGCTGACCGCTCGCGAGGTCGAGGTCCTGGGGCAGCTTGCCGCCGGCCGGAGCGACCGCGAGATCGGTGAGCTGCTGTTCATCAGCAAGAAGACCGCGAGCGTCCACGTCTCCAACGTGCTGCGCAAGCTCGCCGTGGCCAACCGGGTGGAGGCCGGGAAGATCGGCCAGGCGCGCGGCCTCACGGTGCCGGCCCAGCACTGAAGCGCCCCGGCCCCTGCCGGCCCAGGCCGGTACGGGCGGGGGGCCGCGAGCGCGAAGTACGCTGATGTCATGCCCGACCTGCTGCTCGTGCGCGCCGGCCGGGTCCCCTATCACCAGGCCTGGGACTGGCAGCGCGCACTGCACGCCCGCCGGGTCGAGGGCGACATTGCCGACACCGTGCTGCTGGTCGAGCACGACCCGGTCTACACCGCAGGCAAGCGGACCAACAGCTGGGAACGACCCACCGACGGCAGCGAGGTCATCGACGTCGACCGGGGCGGCCGGATCACCTGGCACGGCCCCGGCCAGCTCACCGGCTACCCCATCGTCGCCGTCCCCGCGCTCACCCCGACCAGCGGAGAGCGACCGGGTCAGGTTGACGTCGTCGGCTACGTCCGCCGGCTCGAGGAGGCGCTGATCCGCACCTGCGCCGACCTCGGAGTGGACACCGTACGGGTCGAGGGTCGCAGCGGGGTCTGGGTCACCCAGGACGAGCGCGGGCCGGAGCGCAAGGTCGCCGCGATCGGCGTCCGCGTCGCCCGTGGCATTGCGATGCACGGCTTCGCCCTCAACGCCGACTGCTCGTTGGAGGCGTTCCACCGCATCGTCCCGTGCGGACTGCTCGACGCCGGCGTCACGACCTTGAGCCAGGAGACCGGCCGGAACATCACGGTGGACGAGGTGCTTCCCCTTGTCGAGGAGCACCTTGCCGAGGTGCTCCAGGCAACGCCCCGCCATGTCCCGTACGAAGCACTCGGACTGGAGCCGGTCAGTGTTTGACAGTCAGCCTGATTCTCCGCTCTCGGTGGCCCCCGACGGCCGCAAGCTGCTGCGCCTGGAGGTCCGCAACGCGCAGACCCCGATCGAGCGCAAGCCCGAGTGGATCAAGACCCGCGCGGTGATGGGCCCGGAATACCAACAGCTCAAGGGCCTGGTCAAGCGCGAGGGGCTGCACACGGTCTGCGAGGCGGCCGGCTGTCCGAACATCTACGAGTGCTGGGAGGACCGCGAGGCGACCTTCCTCATCGGCGGCGACCAGTGCACCCGGCGCTGCGACTTCTGCCAGATCGACACCGGCAAGCCCCAGGCGCTGGACCGCGACGAGCCGCGCCGGGTCGCCGAGTCGGTGCAGGCGATGGGGCTGCGCTACGCGACCATCACCGGTGTGGCCCGGGACGATCTCGAGGACGGCGGCGCCTGGCTCTACGCGGAGACGGTCCGGCAGATCCACGACCTCAACCCCGGCACCGGCGTCGAGCTGCTGATCCCCGACTTCAACGCCGTTCCCGCGCTGTTGCAGCAGGTGTTCGACAGCGCTCCCGAGGTGCTCGCCCACAACGTCGAGACGGTGCCGCGGATCTTCAAGCAGATCCGGCCCGGCTTCCGCTACGAGCGCTCCCTCGACGTGATCCGCCAGGCGCGTACGGCCGGCCTGGTCACCAAGTCCAACCTGATCCTCGGCATGGGCGAGGAGCGGGCCGAGGTGTCCCAGGCGATGCAGGACCTCCACGACGCCGGGTGCGAGCTGCTGACCATCACGCAGTACCTCCGCCCGTCCCTCCGCCACCACCCGGTGCACAGCTGGGTGCGTCCCGAGGAGTTCGTCGCGATGCGCGAGGAGGCCGAGGACATCGGCTTCGCCGGCGTGCTGTCCGGGCCGCTGGTCCGCTCGTCCTACCGCGCCGGCCGGCTCTACCAGCAGGCGATCGAGTCCCGTACGGCGGGCGCCGGCGCGACCGGAGACCAGATGTCGGTCACCGCTTCCTGACCACACCCTGCCAGCCCGTATCCTCGCTGCATGGCCGAGAAGCGCACCCGTCGTCAGCGGTTCGCCCAGTTGCGGGAGGCCTACACGGCCACCGCGTCGCGGGACCCCAAGCTGCCGCTGTTCATGGCCGGTGCCTTCGTCGGCATCATCGCGCTGTTCGTGGTGCTGGGGCTGCTGCTCAGCTTCCTGATCCCCCTGACGATCCTCGGTGTCGTCTTCGGCACCTTCGGGGTGCTCGGGGTGCTCTACCGCCGGGCGACGAAGGCCGGACTCGCCGAGATCGAGGGCGAGCCGGGTGCCGCGGCGGCGGTGCTGCAGTCGATGCGTGGCGACTGGCAGATCACCCCGGCGGTGGCCTTCAACGTCTCGCAGGACATGGTGCACCGCGTCGTCGGCAAGCCGGGCGTGATCCTCGTGGCCGAGGGTGCGCAGACCCGTACGAAAGCGCTGCTGCTGCAGGAGAAGAAGCGGGTCTCCCGGGTCGCCGCCGAGGTGCCGGTCTATGAGGTCTCGGTGGGCGACGAGGACGGCCAGATCCCGCTGCGCAAGCTGCAGAACCACATCCTGCGACTGCCGCGCAACCTCGACGGCAAGGCGACCAGTGCGGTCAAGCAGCGGCTGCGTGCCCTCGGCGCCGGTCAGCCTCCGATCCCCAAGGGCCCGATGCCCAAGGGCGGCCGCGTGCCCCGCGGCAAGATGCGCTAACCCTGCCGGCTTCGCTGCGGGTGTAGCGGCGGCGCGCTGCCGTCGGGTGCCCGGACGTACTGGCGGCGCGACCACGCCGTGGTGCCGATGATCACCGATCCGCTGACGAGGAACATCGCAGCGCTCAGCGAGGTAACCCAGGGCACGCCGACGATGAGCTCCACCACGCCGACGACCAGCAGGCCGAACCCGCCGACCACCGAGGCGTAGGTCGCGAGCCTGCTCGACGCGCCGCGCTCGATGCTCTGCTGTGACTTGCGCCGTGCCCAGTGCAGGCTGCGCTGCGCCCAGACGTACTCGCTGGCCAGCACGATCAGGCCGAGAATGCACAGCAACATGCCCGGTCCGGGCAGGACGAGCGCTGCGACTCCGGCGACCAGCAGCACGCCGCCGACGATGGTGACCGCCATCAGCCGCACCGCCCGGATCGACGTCCGGACGCCGGTCCGGGCAACGGGAGTGCTCCACATCGTCGTCTCCGTCCTGTGATGAACCGAACTACAGACGAACTCCGAAGTCCCTGGCGATGCCGGCGAGGCCCGTGCTGTAGCCCTGCCCGACGGCCCGGAACTTCCAGTCCGTGCCGTGCCGGTACAGCTCACCGAAGATCATGGCGGTCTCGGAGCCGGCGTCCTCGGACAGGTCGTAGCGCGCCAGCTCATCACCGTTGGCCTGGTCGACCACCCGGATGAATGCGTTGCGTACCTGACCGAAGGTCTGCTTGCGGGCGTCGCCGTCGTAGATCGCCACCGGGAACACGATCTTGGCTGCTTCGGCGGGGACGGAGGCGAGGTCGACCTTGATCACCTCGTCGTCGCCGTCGCCCTCGCCGGTGAGGTTGTCCCCGGTGTGCTGCACCGCGCCGTTGGCGCTGGCCAGGTTGTTGAAGAAGACGAAGTCCCGGTCGGACACGACGCTGCCCGCATCGGTGCACAGGATTGCGGAGGCGTCGAGGTCGAAGTCGGTGCCGGTGGTTGTCCGCAGGTCCCAGCCGAGCCCGACAGCCACAGCCGTGAGACCCGGTGCCTCCTTGCTGAGGTTGACGTTGGTGCCCTTGACCAGTGAGACGCTCATCGTGACTCCTCTTGTTCGAGCTGGTACGCCTACTCTGGCCTGGCTCGATCCGGCAGCCCAGGTAGTGTTGCGGCTACTATCGGGGTCGGTTCATTGCCGGGTTACGGCAGTCAAGGGGTGCTTGTGCCCACGGGCAGTGACCAGCTCGGCGCGGATCGGCTGCGACAGGTGGCCGACACCGCAGCCCGTGACGCGGGTGGCCTCGACCCGGCACTGCTCGGAGACTTCCTGTCCGCGGCCCAGCGGGCCGCCGGCGGCGGTCATCGGCTGCGCCGAGCCGAGCTGGCGCGCTACCGGCAGCTCGGCGGTGAGGCCGCCCGCGCGGGCGTCGCACTGCGGGCGCTGATCGACCTCTACCTGTCCGCCTCCTGGCGGTTGTGGCCGGAGCTGCCGGCGGTGTCCGGCGCGGGCGCCGACCGGCCCAGCGTCGTCCAGGCCGGGGAGGCACTGTTGCGGGCTGGGGCCGATGCTGTCGCCGCCGTGACCGAAGGCTTCCAGCTCACCCGGCGGTCCCAGGTGCGCCGGGAGGAGGCCGAGCGCCGGGAGTTCGTCGATGACCTGCTGCTCGGCCGCAGCGACGCCCGAGGACTGCTCGAGCGGGCGGCCCGCTACGGGCTGGACTTGTCGGGGCCACATGCGGTGGGGGTGGTGCACGCCCAGCGACCCTTCCACGACGGCACCGCCGTCCTCGGCAGCCTGGAGCGGGCCATCCTGGGCAGCAAGGGCGACGCGCATGTCCTGGTCACCAGCAAGAGTGACCTGCTCGTGGTGGTGTTCGCAGCCCCGGACCGGGCGGCTGTCTCCTATGTCGCGGAGCAGCTCACCGCTGTCCTCGGCGAGCCTGCGGCGAGCCCCGGCGGCGTGCAGCTGCGGCGAGCCTCCGGGGTCGGCGAGTGGATCCTCGGGTTGAGCAGGCCCCGCGTGGGCGCGGTCGGCGTTCGCGTCTCGTTGGACGAGGCGCGCAGCGTGCTCGAGCTCGCCACCCGGCTCGGCCTGCCCGGTCCGGTGGTAGACGCCGCCGACCTGCTGGTCTACCAGGTCCTGCTCCGCGACACCGCGGCGATGAACGACCTGGTGTCCGCCCTGCTCAGTCCACTGCTCACCGCCCGAGGAGGTGCGGAACCGCTGTTGGCCACCCTGCGGGCCTATTTCGATGCCGGCGGAAATGCCGCACGGGCAGCCCGCTCCCTGCACCTGTCCGTACGCGCCTTCACCTACCGGCTCGACCGGGTCAAGGCGCTCACCGGTCACGACCCGGGCCACCCGGACCAACGCTTTGCCTTGCAGGCCGCCGTGTTGGGCGCCCAGCTCCTGGACTGGCCGGCCAAGCGGGCCGCCCAGCCCTGATCCCGACCGACCCTGTCGTCCGCGCCGGACCGCGTCCGGTCCCGTGATCACCGCTGTCCTTGCCGCATGTCGGCAACGTGGACCAGGGATTCAGTGCCGGGAACGGCCCTGGGCTGCCGGTCTGTGCTCCTGCATGGTGGCCATACCGCGATGACGCGGCGACCGATCCGGGCCCCAGGGAGCAGTCATGGTCATGACCAGCACAACGTCACCGACGACCTCATCAGCGCTCGGCCGCAGCCTTCGGTCCCCGTCCGCCGTCCGGACCGGCTACGGCCGCGGAGCTGTTCTGGCAGCCGTCGACGACTCGCCACTCGCCTTGCCGGTGCTGCGTCGCGCTGCCGCTGTCGCAGCGGCGGAGAACCGCGAGCTCGTGCTTCTCACGGTCGTGCCCTCGCCCGCTCCGGAGGCCGGCCACGAGTCCCCGCCTCCAACCGAAGATCACCGGCTGGACTCCCTCGCCCAGCTGGCGGCGGCGATGACCGGCTTCGCGGTGGAGCCCCGCGTGCTTGTCGCCGACTACCTGGCCCGCGGGGGACAGCGACGCCAGTCCCGCCGCGTGGGCGCAACGATCCTGCGGGTCGCCCGGGCTTGCGGGGCGGCCGTGATCGTCGTCGGGCTGCCCGACCAGGAGCGGCAGCGGGACATCAGTGTCAGCCGCCGGGTCGCCCACGGAGCACCCGCCGCGATGCGGGTCGCCCTCGTGACCGGTGCCGATACCGGCGGACCCCAGCAGGACGGACTGCTCCCAGCGGGCCCCACCGTCAGCAGGTCCGCTGACCACCGCGGGTCGCCGGTGCCGCTGCTGCCGGCTGTCGCAGGCATTGCGGCCATGGACGCCGCGGACCGGCGGCAGCTGGCCGGGCGGGCGCAGCGACTGCAGTCCGTCGAGCTGCCCCGCCTGCGCCGGGCGCTGCTCTCCGGCACTCCGCTGCCGAGCGGCACGCGCGCGGAGATCACCCGTCGCTACGAGACAGGCCTTGAGCAGCTGCGCATCCTCCAGCACCTGCTCGACACGACTGCGCGCTACTAGCCACCGCCTGACCCCCGCACGCACCAGCTTTCCGAGGAGAAGCCATGCTCGACGTCCCCAGCTGGGCGTGGGCGGCGCTCGCCGCCGTCATCGTCACGATGCTCGCCATCGACCTGCTCGCTCACCGCGGCGCTCATGCCATCGGGTTCCGCGAGGCGGCCGTGTGGAGCGGGGTGTGGGTCGGCCTGTCGTTGCTGTTCGCCGTCGTGGTCGCCCTGACGCTCGGCAGCAACGCCGGGGTGGAGTTCACCACCGCGTGGTTGCTGGAGAAGAGCCTGTCCGTCGACAACCTGTTCGTCTTCGCTCTGATCTTCGGCTACTTCCGGGTGCCACGCGCCTACCAGCACCGTGTCCTGTTCGCCGGTGTTGTCGGGGCGCTCGTCTTTCGCGGACTACTGCTCTCGGCGGGCGTGGCCGTGGTCAGCGCCTTCAGCGCGATCTTGTTCGGCTTCGCCGCAATCCTGCTCTACAGCGCGTACAAGCTGCTGACGGACAAGGACAACAGCTACGACCCGAACCGCAGCATGTCCGTACGGCTGCTGCGCAAGGTCATCCCGGTGCGCGAGGAGTACGCAGGCACGAAGTTCTTCCTGGTGGAGGCCGGCCGACGGGTGGCGACACCGCTGCTGGCGGTCGTCGTTGCGATCGAGGCCGCGGACCTCGTCTTCGCGGTCGACAGCGTCCCGGCTGTGCTTGCGGTCAGCGACGACCCGTTCATCGTCTACTCCAGCAACGCCTTCGCGATACTCGGCCTGCGCGCGTTGTATTTCCTCCTGGCCGGGCTGCTCGACCGCTTCCACCTGCTGTCCAAGGGGCTGGCGATCATCCTGTCCTTCATCGGCGTCAAGCTTGTCCTGGAGGCAGCCCACAAGACGGTCAGCGAGACGATTCCCGAGATCTCGTCCCTGGCCAGCCTGGCCGTGATCCTCGTGGTCCTCTCCGCCAGCATCATGCTCAGCCTGCGCCGCCCACCGAAGTCAGCGGAGCCGGAGCACGACGCCCCGGTGGCTCCCAGCAACGACAGCCTCCCCAAGACCCCGGTCGCGACCTGACCCGCCTGACCTGCCGAAAACCCAACCCCCGCCACCTGGCGCGAGTTGTGGCGTGTCCTACGGCGTGTCGCACCACTTGGCGGGAGGGGAGAGGTCAGGCGTTGACCACGACCACGCCGGTGGCCTTGTCGTGCAGGCCGCGCCGGTCGGCGTCGGTGACCAGCGCCGGGATCATCGCCAACAGCAGCGCCTGCCGGATCAGCGCCCACCACGGGTGGATCCGCCCGCGCGACAACGAGACCACCCGCACCCGGACCGCTGCCATGCCGAGGGTCTGACCGGTCAAGGACAGCAGCACAACGGTCTCGACCGCGAATGCCAAGGTCGACCAGCCACCGGGCGTCGGGGTGCCCGCGAACAGTGCCGCAAGGACATAGGACGCGGCGATGTCGACGACGACACCGGCGAGACGGCGGCCGTACGAGGCCACGGAGCCGGGTCCGTGCGCCGGCAGCCCGAGCCGCACACCGGGCACCGTGTGGGCCTCGGCCTCCTGGTACTCAGTGGTCACGCGACTCCGTCCAGCTCGAACCAGATCGTCTTGCCCCCGGCCGCGCCGCTGAGCGCGGCACTCCCCCAAGCATCCGCCAAGGTCTCCACGAGGTAGAGACCGCGTCCCCCTTCGGCGGCCTCTCCGGACAGCCGGCTGTCCAGGCTGCCGTGCGGGGCATGGTCGATCACCTCGATCCGGACCCGCCCGGGTACGGGGCGCAGCACCCGCAGCCGCAGCACGGTGCCGGCATGCCGTACGGCGTTGGTGACCAGCTCGCTGACCAGCAGCACGGCCGTGTCGAGCCGGTCGCCGACGCCCGCGATGCCCCAGGCACCGAGGACCTCGTGGACGAACTGGCGCGCACGCAAGGCCGACGCGGCCTCGGCCGGCAGCTCGAGCTCGAGTGCTGAACCGGGCAGCTCGAGCGCGGCATCCACCGGCTCGGTGCCAGTGACGACCAGTGCGAGCAGGGCGATGTCGTCGTCGTGGCGCCGACGCGGCGGGCCGTCCGTCGCGGCGGTGCGCTCAGCGAGCTGCAGTGCCCGCAGCGTGCTGACGGCGCTGTCGCAGACAGCGGACGCGTGCTGCCCCGCGCCGGCGACCGCGATCCGCAGCGACTCCATCCCGTCGCCGAGAGCGAGGTCCGGCGACTCGACCAGGCCGTCGGTGTAGGCCAGCAGCACCGCGCCCGGCGGCAGCTCGAGCTCGAGGTCGACGCAGTCGATGTTGCCGACCCCGAGCGGCATCCCGGGGTCGAGCTCGAGGAACACCGCGTCACCGCCCGGCATCCGCAGCACCGGCGGCGGGTGGCCGGCACTGGCCAGCCGGATCAGCCGACGGGCGGGATCCCACTCGGCGTACACGCAGGTGACCAGCAGCCCCTCCTCGAGGGTGCTCACCAACCGGTCGAGCCGGGCGAGCAGGTCGGCCGGCGGATGGCCTTCGAGGGCGTACGCGCGGATGGCCGCGCGGAGCTGTCCCATCGCTGCCGCCGCCCGCACCCCGCGGCCCATGACGTCGCCGATGACCAGCCCGAAGCGGCCGCTCGGCAGCGGGATCACGTCGTAGAAGTCGCCGCCGACAGTGGTGCCCTCGGTACCCGGCAGGTAGGTCACCGCCACCTCGGCGCCGTCGATCGCGGGCAGCTCGGCAGGGAGCAGACTGCGCTGCAGGGTGTGCGCGATCTCCGACTGGTGGCGGAACAGCCGGGCGTTGTCGACCGCGAGCGCCACCCTGCCGGCCAGCTCGGTGAGGAAGGGCACGTCGTCGGTCGTCAGCGGCGCCCGGTCGGCGTGGGTGGCCGCGGTGATCAGCCCGAGCGACCGGCCGCGGGCCCGCAGCGGCAGCAGAGCCACCGACGACAGGCCCATCGCGCGCAGCTGGCCGACGCCCGGCAGGAACACGTCCGCATCGGCAGGTACGACCACGAGCAGGGTCTCGCCCTCGTCGATGACCCGGCGCAGCTGCTCGGCCGCCTCCTGGTCCTCGTCGTCGACCCACCCGGCGATGTCGCCCGGCCGGTCGCCGTCAGCCCGCGACACGGCGACCACCCGGATCCGCCCCTCGGGCTCGAGGACCCGGGCCACCGCGGCGTCGGCCGCCGCGGGGACGAGCAGCCGGCAGACCTGCTCCAGCGTTGCGTCGAGGTTGAGCGAGGCGGCGAAGAGCCGGCCGGTCTCCGCGAGCAACGCCAGCTGACGCCGGCTGCGCTGCTGGGCCTCGCGCAGCCGGGTGCGGTCGAGGGCCTGGGCGCACTGGTCGGCCAGCGCCTGCAGGAAGAACCTGTCCTCGTCCTGGAAGTCCCGCTCGGTCGGGAAGGTGACCGCCAGCAGCCCGATGGGCTGACCGTCCACCAGCAGGGGTACGCAGGCCATCGCCCGTTCCTCGTACGGCTGCATCCCGAGCATCGCCGGGAAGCGCCGGTTGCGCTCGGTCGTGTTGCGCAGGAAGACCGCACGCCGGGTCAGGACCGCCTCGCCACCGGGATGGCTGAAGTCCGCCGGGTAGGAGGACATCCCGTCGCTGCCGGCCCCCTCGACGCCCCGAGTGCCGACCAGGTCGAGCCGGGTGAAGTCGGGCGAGAGCACGAACAGCATGCCGCGTTCGGTCCCGAGCTCGGCGATCATCTCGCCCACCACGACGTCGGCCACCGTGGCCGCGGACAGCGGCTGGGACAGCCGGGCCGTGACGGCCCGGAGCCGACCGAGCCGCTGCACGGCGGCCACCTGCTGCCGCCGGGCCTCACGCTCACCGTCGAGCACGGCCACCCGGTGCAGCGCCACAGCGCACTGCCCCGCAACCGCCTCGAAGAAGGTGAGGTTGGCCGGGTCGGAGATGAAGTCGGTCTCGGCGAAGCTGGCGGCGAACGCGCCGATCAGCTCGTCCTGCAGCATCAGCGGAACTGCGGCGAAGGCGACGCCGACCGAGGGCTGCCGGCGCAGGTCCGGGAAGTCCTGGTCCCGCTGCTCGAGGGAGTGGACCAGCACGGTACGACGTTCGCGGGCGGCGGTCGGCACGGGTTGAGCGGAGTTCAGCGGGGTGTCCCGCCACCGGGCCAGCACGGCGGGCGGGTAGTCCGTGGCGCCGACCAGCCGTAGCCGGTCCCCCGCGGCGACCCACAACGCGCCGGCGATGGCGTCGAACGCCTTGAGGCCGAAGGACACCACGGTGGTGACGATCGACTCCGCGGTGAGCGCCCCTGCCAGCGACGCGGTCAGCGACTGGAGCAGGCCGAGCCTCGCCGCCGCTGCCTCCGCGGCTCCGCGCCCCCGCCGCTCCGTGTCGAGCAGCGCCGCGTAGTCCAGGGCCAGGGACACCTGCTCGGCTGCAGCGCGCACTTCGTCGGGAGCGACGTCGCGGGCCTCGGCGAAGGTGAGCACCACGACGGGGTCGGCCGGACCGCCGAGCGGGACCCGTACGGTGTGCGCCCCCTCGAGGCCGCTGCCGGCGTCGACGAGGTCAACGGCGAGGGCCCCGTACTGCTGGCGAAGCCTGTGCAGGGCCGCGGCGACGACCGGGTCGATCCCGGTGGGGCTGCTCGGCGAGGCCTGACGCGGATCCACGATGGCCTCCGGCCTCGGCTGGAACTGCTCCTGTCACCGTAACCCCGGTCCAGCGGCCGGGTAGGAGCTTCCGGCAACGCGCGTAACGCCCTGGAAACGACAGGGACACTCGGCAGAAATGCCGATTTTCTAGCCTGAGGCGTCACACACCAAGACCCTGGCTTCACCCTGCTGGCTCGCCCCGATACGGTCAACGCCGAGCCGACCGATGGTCGGCCGCGGCAGTGGGAGGATTGAATGTTCAACAACTCGGACGAGGTGCTGCGGTACATCGCCGACAATGACGTGAAGTTCGTCGACGTGCGGTTCTGCGACCTGCCTGGCGTCATGCAGCACTTCACCGTGCCGGTGGAGAGCTTCAGCCAGGACACGTTCGATGACGGCCTCGGTTTCGACGGCTCGTCCATCCGCGGCTTTCAGGCGATCCACGAGTCGGACATGCAGCTGTTTCCCGACCCGACGACGGGCGTGCTCGACCCGTTCCGCAAGGACAAGACGCTCAACCTGAACTTCTTCATCCACGACCCGCTGACCGGCGAGGCCTACAGCCGCGACCCGCGCAACGTGGCCAAGAAGGCCGAGGACTACCTCAAGGGCTCCGGCATCGCCGACACGGCCTACTTCGGTCCCGAGGCCGAGTTCTACGTCTTCGACGACGTACGGTTCGAGACCAAGGCCAACGGCTCGATGTACCAGATCGACTCCGTCGCCGGCGCCTGGAACTCCGGCCGGATCGAGGAGGGCGGTAACCGCGGCTACAAGGTGAAGTTCAAGGGCGGCTACTTCCCCGTGCCCCCGGTGGACCACTTCGCCGACCTACGGGCCGAGATGAGCCTCGCGCTGACCCAGGCCGGGCTGGTCGTCGAGCGCCAGCACCACGAGGTCGGCACCGCCGGCCAGGCCGAGATCAACTACCGGTTCTCGACCCTGCTCAACGCCGCCGACCAGGTGATGCTGTTCAAGTACATCATCAAGAACGTGGCCTGGGCCAACGGCAAGACCGCGACGTTCATGCCCAAGCCGATCTTCGGTGACAACGGGTCCGGCATGCACACCCACCAGTCGCTGTGGAACGAGGGCACGCCGCTGTTCTACGACGAGGTCGGCTACGCCGGTCTGTCGGACATGGCGCGCTACTACATCGGCGGCCTGCTCGCGCACGCGCCGTCGCTGCTCGCCTTCACGAACCCGACGGTCAACTCCTACCACCGGCTGGTGCCGGGCTTCGAGGCGCCGGTCAACC
>JAWWOL010000258.1:0-10150 GCA_033851695.1 Frankiales bacterium | reverse complement strand
GCATGGCGCGCGACGTCCTGCGGCTGCTCACCCGTGACGGCATGACCGCCGACTCGGCGCTGAGCCGGCTGAACCGCACCCTGCTCGAGCTCGGGGACACCGGCAGGTTCTGCACCGGCATCCTCGGAGCGGTGCGGCCGCACGACGGAGGTCTGCTGGTGTGCTTCTCCAACGCCGGGCATCCGCCGCCGGTGCTCGTCAAAGCCTCCGGCGGCGCGACCTTCGTCGGCACGACCGGCACCCTGCTCGGCGTGGTCGACGAGGTCGAGCTGGTCAACGAGGAGGTGCTCCTCGCCCCCGGCGACGCGCTGGTCTTCTACACCGACGGGGTGACCGAGCGACGTGGTTCCACCGGGATGTACGGCGAGGACCAGCTGCTCCGGGTGCTGGCCGGGTCGGCCGGTGCCGGCGCCTCGGAGCTGGCAGGCGCGCTCGAGGAGAGCGTGCGGCGACACGGCGCCGGCTCACTCGCGGCGCGAGACGACCTCGCCGTGCTCGTCGTCCGCGCCCTGTGACCGCAGGACGCAGAGCACGCCGCTGCCGCCCGCGAAGCTGACACCGGGGAAGCTGAACTCCCTCGTGTGCTCGCGAAAGCCGAGATCGTGGTGCAGGTCGAGCGACGCCGGGTTGTCGGCGCTGGCGAAGTACCAGACCCGGTCCGTACGGGACCAGGCCCACCGCAGGCGCGCCCGCGTCAGGGCCTCCGCCAGCCCGCGTCGTCGCCACGCCTCGTTGACCACCAGGCCCATCAGGTAGTAGCCCTCGGGCGCGGCGTCGGGCGCATCTGCAGCCGACCTGTGATGGACAATCCTTGCGTAGCCGGCAATCTCGCCTTGGCTGTCCGCAACGAACAGCGCCTGGTCAGCCGCGGCGAGCGTCCGCTGAAACATCGCCCGCCAGCCCTCCTCGTCGCCCCCGTTGACGGCCATGATGATGGCCACGCAAGCCTCGACGTCCGTCGCCTCGGCCTCGCGCACGGTCAGGCCGGGTGGTGCCGGCCTCCTGCGCGCGTGGGGGGCGTACGCGGCAAAGCTGGCGGCGTTCTCCTGGGTCGGGGCGAGGGCCCGGCGCAGGGCGACCTCGTTGTCGGCGAGCCAGCGCTGGGAGCGCAGGATGACGTCGCCGACGCCCTCGTCCCACATCCGGGCCCACCCGCCGCCGCGGGTCTCCGCGGCGTGCTTCATCACGTGCCACGACCGGTTCTGCCGGCGTACCGCGAGGTCGTAGAGCTGCTCGCGCTGGTGGGGCGTGAGGCCGTAGGCGGCGCAGAACACCTTCATCCGGGCACCGGCATCGGCGTCGGCGAGCACCGGCTCGCGGTCGACCGGGTCACGCAGCGGCGCCCAGTACAGCAGGGTCGTCACGATGTCGAGCAGTCGGGTGGTCGGGCCGGCCAGGTCGAAGTCGATGACGCCGACCAGGTTGCCGTCGCGGAAGATGAGGTTGTCCGGCGTGAGGTCGTTATGGCCGATGACGTCCGCCTGGTCGAAGGCGTCCGGCACCCCCTCGAGGTGGGCCGGCTCGGCGAACGCCGCGCCTTCGGGCAGCTCGAGGCCGAGCGGGGACAGGTCGTGCAGTCGTCGTTGCAGGGCGGCCACGGCGACCAGCACGGAGGTCTGCGCCGCCCAGCGGTGCATCGGCCGTCCGGCGGTCTCGCCCTCGACGAACGTGAGGATGTCGCGACCCCGCTCGTCGACACCGAGGTGGCGGGGCGACTCGGCGAAGCCGGCAGCCTCGAGGTGCCGCAGGTAAGCGGCGACCGCCGCGCTGTGCGAACCCGGAGGGCGCCGTACGGTGTTGCCCACGCGTACGAGGCCCTCGGTGACATCGCCCCCCAGCAAAGGGATCTCGTCCTCCTCCGACCAAGCCATGACTGCAGTGTCTCAGGTGGCGGCCTGGTCGGCGGGGACCTCGTCGGCGCCGACCGTCGGCTCGGGCTTGAGCCGCCCCCGGCGCGTGTCGTACAGGTCGCGGGCCACCACGGCGATGACCCCGGCGACCGGGATGGCGAGGAGCGCACCGAGGATGCCGGCCAGCTCGACGCCGAGCAGCACACTGACCAGCACGGTCAACGGGTTGAGCTTGACCGTACGGCTCATGATGACCGGCTGCAGCAGGTGGTTCTCGAGCTGTTGGTAGACGAGGAACACGAGGGCCATCACGATGCCGTCCGTCGTCCCGTGCAGAAAGGCGATGAGGGTGACCAGCACCGCGCCGATCGTCGCCCCGACGAGGGGGATCAGGTCCGTCAGCGCGACGAAGACGGCCAGCACCCCGGCGTACGGGACTCCGAGGATCAGCAGGGCGACCCAGGTGATGGTCCCGGCGATGACGCTGATCAGCAGGTTGCCGGTCATGTAGCCGGTGACCGCCTTGCCACAGTCGGCGGCGACCCGGCTGACCCGCTCACGCCGTTCCGCGGGCAGCGCGCCGAGCCACCCGTTCACGAACATCGGTCCTTCGAGGACCATCAGGTAGGCCAGCACGAAGATGGTCACGACAGCGGCGATACCGTTGGCCACCCCACGGATGACGGCAGGGGCGAACTGTGCCAGCTGGCTGTTCGACGTGGTCAGGTCGGGGTGGCTGGCCACGTAGTCCGTCACGTACTTCTGGACGTGCAGCCGGGTCAGCAGGTCGCCGACCGGACCACGCCCTGCCGCCGCCTGCTCCACGACCGTGGGCGCGGACTTCACCAGGTCGGCGCCCTGGGTGGCGACCGGGCGTACGAGGACGGTCACGATGCCGGCGATGACCAGGACCGATCCGAGGAAGACGACGAAGGTCGCGGTTGCTCGGTTGAGGTGCAACCTGCGCTGGGCCAGGGCCGTGACCGGCGACAGCAGGACCGCGAAGAAGATCGCAACGCCGATCCAGATCAGCACCCGTTGGACCTGGATCACCAGGAACACGGCGATCAGCGTGGCGAGCACCATGCCGATCACGGCAGCGATCGTGCGCACCGGAACCCGCTCGCGCGGGGGCCGGCTCCATCCGGACCTGCGCGGGTCGGGGAGCGCCATGCCGGACGTCCTGTCCTGCAGGGTCTCCGGGAAAACCCGTTCCAGTCAGAACGGCGGCGGCCCGGGGTCTGGTCGGTAGTCGTGGGGCCGGTAGCTGCGGGCGCCCTGGTCGAGCAGGTAACCGTATGTCCGTGCGACAACTGACCTGCGCATCCATGTATCAGCACGACTCGGGCGGACTCTGTCGTGATCATGAAACTATGCGCAAGACTGCGGCCTCGTGCCCTCCGCCCCCTCCGTGCCCTGATCATGGCCGGTGCTCTGCTCGCCTCGGTGGTCGGCCTGTCCGCCCCGGCGTCGGCGAGCACCTGCAACAACGGTGTCTGCGCCTACGTCTGGTGGGTTGACTCGACGACGACGAGCATCCACACGACCCTCACCACCACGACGCCAACGGAGGTCTACCTGTTCGCGATCGACCACACCGGACTCTCCGTCGGCAACGCCGCACACGATGCTGTCTTCTCGACGTCGCACAACCTCACCGTCACCGGCCTGCACCCGCGCAACCACTACACCTGGTTCATCGACGTGCTCGACGCCCAGCACCATGCGGTGACGCAGTCCGGTCCGATCTCCACCCTGGCCGGGCACGTCCAGGTCCGGTTCGACTCGGTCACGGTCCAGAACGACAGCGACGACTTCGGTGCCGGCGAGCTCACCAGCTACGGTCTGGCCGGGAACGCCAGCCTCGTGCTCGAGCCGGAGCGTGAGATCAACAGCGGCGACACCGCGACTCTGGGCGCCACAGTGGTCAGCATCGTGGACTCGTCGACCCTCGTACGGGCGAGCGTGGAGCTGCAGGACGACGACTGCAACTGGGGTGCGCTGTGCACCGAGGGACTCGGCCCGGACTGGTCGCAGGGCAGCACGCCTGAGCGGGACTGGGCGACGGCGACGGCCTGGCTGCCCACGACCGACCAGGACGGCCAGTGGCACTCGGTTTCCGCCACGATCGTCGGTCCGGTCGCCTTCACCGAGCACGTGAGCTATCGGGTCATTCCCTAGGCGCAGCAACGGATCCGCGGTCACGCAGGGGCATCGGGATCCGGATGGGCCGTGGCTCCAGCGCCCCGGTTGCCAGCAGCTCGACGGCGCGGTGGCCCATCGCGTAGTGCGGCAAAGCGATGGTGGTCAGCTCAGGCACCAGCCAGGGGGCGATCACGCTGTCGTCGAAGGACAGCACCGACACGTGGTCGGGAACGCGCAGGCCGAGAGCGGACAGCGCCTGGTAGGCGCCGAGCGCGACCCGGTCGTTGAGGCAGATCAGGGCTGTGGGTGCTGGGTTGTCGCGGAGGAACCGGACCAGGGCGTCGTACGCGTCGTGCGACGACCAGGTGCACCGCACGTTCTCCGCGAGCCGAGTGCCCGCCGCCTTGAGCTCCGCCTTGATCCCGCCGACGCGCTCCCGGCCGGCGAACACCCGGGGCGCCGGCTCGCCCAACAGCACGACCCGGTCGGAGTGGCCGGCCGCGAGCAGCGTACGGGCTGCCTCGCGGCCGGCCTGGCGTTCGTCGGGGATCACCGATGGCAGGCCCCCCGACCGCACGAAGCAGTTGAGCAGTACGAGCGGATGGTCAGCCGCGTGGGCAGGGACCGTGACCTCCCGGGTGAACATCGTCGCGTAGACCAGGCCATCCACCCGACGGTCGATCATCGCCTCGAACAGTCGTGCCTCCACCTCGGCGTCGCCCTCGCTCTCGGCGACGAAGAGCAGCCGGTCGTGCTGCAGCGCGGCATCCGAGCTGCCGTGGATGAGCTCGCCGGCGAAGGGGGACGTGGCGATGGTGTCCGAAAGCAGGCCGAACGTGTGCGTCTTCGACGTCCGCAGGCCCCTGGCGGCAAGGTTGGGCCGATAGCCGAGGGAGGCCGCCACCCGCTGAACCCGCCGCTGGACGTCGGCGGAGATCCGCATGTCCGTACGACCGGTGAGCACGAAGGAGGCCGTCGTACGGGAGACCTTGGCGGCCTTGGCGACGTCGGCCTGGGTCACCCGTCGACCCGGCACCGGACCGCTGCCGTTCACCGGGCCTCCGCTGCTCGCTCCGTCTGTCGCACGAGGATAGGCCGCGGAGATCGCCTTGCGCTGCAGTGGGCTAAGTGTCACGGTCACGACACCTTGACCAGACTCCACCGCTGGTCCCACTGTGTTGCGGTGCTAACACGAGTCAGCACAGGGATGTCTGCCTAGTTTTGGCCTGTGTCAGGAGAGCCTGACCCCCTTCGCGGAAGTGGCAGGCCGTGCAGTGCCGCACGCCCGCACACACCCGCGTCCCGCAGAAAGTTGGTCGACATGAAGATGACCAGGGCTGTCCCGTACGCGACCACGGTGGCCGTCATCGCCGCCTTCGTGGCCTCGCCTGCCGCGGCGTCGTTGGCGAGCTCCCCCACCGCGGCCCGGTCCTCGGCCGCCGCCTCGCTCGGACCGACGAACGTCCCCGCGAGCTGCACCACGAAACCGTGCACCCCTGCCACTTCCACGTCGTCGACCAGCCAGCTGTTCAACAACTGGGACGACCTGATCGGCATTGCGCAGTCGGCCAAGGTGGGGCTCAAGGACGTCACGCCGTTCGGGCCGACCCTCGCCGAGCTGCACTACAAGGGCGACTGGCCCACCAACCAGATCCAGAGCGAGGCCGCCTACCTGAGCCCCGCCACGAACGCAGACCAGCGGCCGCCGTCCAGCGGTTCGCAGCTGGCGTTCGACCGCGGTGGCGTGCTGCACCAGAACTACGGCGACAACTACGGCGTCCAGCTGCCGGTGTCCGTGCACAAGTCGTACATCGCCGTGCCGCACCAGCCGTTCTTCATCCTCAGCTACAAGCTGGTCAACCGCACGCACACATCGCAGACGTTCAACTTCATGGACAACGTCGAGCTGAACAACAAGCAGTGGTGCCAGGAGAACGACACCAACGGCTCGGCCGGGGGGACGTCCGGAGGCAGCGGCTCCGGCAGCGGCTCCGGGCTCGAGTGCATCATCGCCCCGACGCCGAACCAGCCCGACACCAAGGTGATGTCCCAGACGGCCACCTACAACGCCGCGCACCGTGGCTTCGACGTGGACATGACCGCGTCCGGTGGCTTCTACTTCTCCCAGGGCGCGTTCCAGAGCAACGAGTCGCACGGTGCGGGCACCTACCTCGACGGTCCCTTCACCCCTGGCGACGCGTTCCAGAACACGGTCATGGACTTCCGGAGCAGCGGCCACCTGAGCAACAACAACTCGTTCAGCGGCCAGATCGTCACGCTGGGTCTGCAGCGCCACGTGACGATCGCGGCCAAGAAGTCGACGACCGTGTCGTTCGTCGTCACGGTCCAGAACACCGCCGCCGCGGCGCAGGCCGCTGTCAGCACCGCCCTGTCCAAGTCGGCGGCCGCATGGGCATCACGGCAGCAGGCGGACTACCTGGGCTGGCTGAACAGTGGTGCCCGTTCCGCCCAGGCCGACCAGGGCGCCCGCAACGCGTTCGACATCAGCCTGGTGACCCTCAAGCAGTCGCAGCAGCCGCAGTTCGGCTCGTGGGTCGCCGCGACCAACCCGGCGTACCTCTACAAGGTCTGGCCACGTGATGCCAGCGTGACAGCCATCGCGATGGACGCCGCAGGGCACCTGCCCGAGGCGGACAAGTACTGGCGCTGGGAGGCGTCGGTGCAGAACACGACCTCGCCGCCGAACAGTGGGCTGTCGCCCGGAACCTGGTACACGAACTACAGCTTCTGGGCCGCCAACAGCCCGATCCCGTTCGTCCAGCCCGAGCTCGACTCCACGGGTCTGTTCATCGTCGGTGTCTACAGGCATTACCTGCTGCTCAACGCCACCGACCACGCGGCTGCGGTTGCGTTCGTCAACTCGCCTGCCATCAAGGCGGCCATCGAGCGCGGGGCCAACTTCGTGGTTGCCGGGATCGACCCGACGCTGGGCTTCGGTCCCCAGGACGAGTCCATCTGGGAGGAGCGTTTCGAGTTCGCCACGTTCACCCAGGCGACCTACACCGCCGGCCTGCTGGCGGCGGCCAAGCTCGCCCCGGTGATCGGCGACGCCGCACTGCAGTCGTCCTGGATGACCGGCTCCACCACGATCCGCAGCGCGATCCTGCGGCCGACCAACACGCCCGGCAAGCCCGGCATGTGGTACACCCCCGGTGCAGCAGGCAACCCGCCGATCGGCTGCGTGGTGACGCCGACCTTCCACGGCCCGAACTGCAACGGCCCGTACCCGTCGACGGGTGACAGGCACCCGTTCTTCGCACGCGGCATCTTCGACGGCGGCGGTGAGACCCCGAACAACGTCCCGATGATCTCGGTCGACAGCGAGGTCGACTCCTCCACCGGCGTGCTGTGGGTGCTCGGGGTCGTCCCGGCGAACAGCACCTACGCTGTGGACCAGCGGAACAAGATCAACCGCTGGCTCGGCAAGGGGACGTTCGGGATCAGCCGGCACGAGCACGACGACTTCTACTTCTCCAGCGTCTACAGCCCTGCCGGACAGTACGAAGCGCACGCCTCGGAGCCGATCTGGCCGCAGCCGGTGATGTACATGAGCATGCTCAACACCTGGCAGGGCCAGTTCGGCACCGGCAAGGCCCGGTTGTCCTGGTACGCCGGCGTCAGCCCGTACGGCTACGAGCCGCCGGGTGAGGCCGTCGACTGGACGAACATGCAGCCGCTCATCAGCACGGCGTCGGAGCCGGTCACCGGGGCGTGGTTCATGCTCGCCACCTTGACCGCGCAGCACCAGTTCGACACCCGGCTCACCGGCTACGGGAGCTGACTGCGAGTAGCTCCAGCCAGCGGAGCGAAGACCTGAGGCGGGACGGGCCCCCCGAGAACCCGTCCCGCCTCAGCACGCTCGGTAGGCTGGCCCGGTGCTCCTGATCGCCTTCGACACCTCGACTCCGGCTGTGACCGTCGCCCTGCACGACGGCTCCGGCGTCCTCGCCGAGTCGACGGAGGTCGGGCCCAACCGGCAGGGCGAGCTGCTGACGCCGGGCATCGAGCGGGTCCTGGCCCTCGCGGGGGCGCGGGCACGCGACCTCACCCACGTCGTCGCCGGTACGGGACCCGGCCCGTTCACCGGGCTCCGCGTCGGTCTCGTCACCGCGAGGGCGCTCGGCGACGCCTTGACCATCCCCGTGCACGGGGTGTGCAGTCTTGATGCAGTTGCCCTGCTGCACAAGGGTTTTCATGATCTGGTGGTGATGACCGATGCGCGCCGACGCGAGGTCTACTGGGCTCGCTACGTCGAGGGTGTCCGCACCGAAGGGCCCGCGGTCGATCGCCCCGCCGACCTCGGGCACCGGCTGACCAATGAGGTGCTCGCCGGTGCCGGCGCGGTGCTCTACCGCGAGACGTTCGCCGGCCTGGACGTACGCGAGGAGCGGCCGTTTCCCGAGGCTGCCGCCCTCGCCGCCCTTGCGGCTGACCACATCTCCAGGGGCGAGGCCGGACCGGCCGACCCGCTCTACCTCCGCCGCCCCGATGCGGTGCCGCCGGCTGCTCGCAAGCAGGTGATGCCGATATGACCGTCGACCTGGTGCCCATGCGCTGGTGGCACATCGGCAAGTTGCTCCCGCTCGAGGCAGAGCTGTTCCCCGAGGAGGAGTGGACCGAGACGATGTTCTGGTCCGAGCTTGCCCAGGAGAGCCGGCTCTACCTCGTGGCCGAACGGACCGACGACGACGGGAACGTCGACGTGGTCGGCTATGCGGGCCTCTGCTCCTACGTGGGCGAGGCCTACATCCAGACCATCGGGGTGGTCCGCGAGGCCCAGGGCACCGGCATCGGGAGCAGGCTGCTGACCGCGCTGCTCGAGGGCGCCGTCGGCAGGGGCGAGGAGGTCGTGACCCTCGAGGTGAGAGCGGACAACACGCGGGCGCAAGCCGTGTACGAGCGGTTCGGATTCCTGCCGATCGGCCGGCGCCTGCACTACTACCAGCCGTCGGGCGTCGACGCGATCGTGATGCAGATGTCCGACGTAGCAGGTCATCTCGCCGCCAGGGCAGCCGCAGGGGCCGACGCATGACCCCCCCACTGGTCCTGGGCATCGAGACGTCGTGCGACGAGACCGGCGTCGGTCTCGTACGGGGCCGCGAGCTGCTCGTCGACCAGGTCGCTTCCAGCGTCGAGGAACACGCCCGGTTCGGCGGCGTCGTACCCGAGGTGGCCAGCCGCGCCCATCTCGAGGCGATGGTCCCCACGGTCCGCCGGGCTCTCGACCGCGCCGGGGTCACGCTCGGCCAGGTCGACGCGATCGCCGTCACCGCCGGTCCCGGTCTCGCCGGCGCGCTGCTGGTCGGTGTCGCAGCGGCCAAGGCCTACGCGTTCGCGCTGGGCAAGCCGCTGTACGGGGTCAACCACCTCGCCGCCCACGTCGCCGTCGACCAGCTCGAGCACGGGCCGCTGCCGTCGCCGTGCATCGCGATGCTGGTCTCCGGCGGCCACTCGTCCCTGCTCGAGGTGCCCGACGTCACCGGCGCCGTCGTCTCCCTGGGCCAGACCATCGACGACGCCGCGGGTGAGGCCTTCGACAAGGTCGCCCGGGTGCTGGGCCTGCCGTTCCCCGGCGGCCCCTGGATCGACAAGGCCGCGCGGGACGGCGATCCGACGGCGATGGACTTTCCGCGCGCGACCGTACGAGACCAGCCCTACTCGTTCTCCTTCTCCGGTCTCAAGACGGCGGTCGCCCGGTGGGTTGAGAGCCGCGAGCGGGCCGGCCAGCCGGTGCCCGTCAACGACGTGGCAGCGGCGTTCCAGGAGGCCGTGGTCGACGTGCTGACCCGCCGGGCCGTGCTCGCCTGCAAGGACAAGGGCATCGACCACCTGGTCATCGGCGGTGGCGTGGCTGCCAACTCGCGGCTGCGGGTGGTCGCCGAGGAGCGCTGCGCCAAGGCCGGCATCGTGCTCCGGGTCCCTCGCCCAGGCCTGTGTACGGACAACGGGGCGATGGTCGCTGCCCTGGGCGCCGAGATGGTGGCCAGGGGGATCGAGCCCTCGTCGCTGGAGCTCGCCGCCGATCCGTCACTGAGTCTGGTGACGGCGTGACCTGGGCCCGGATGTGGGAGGCGACCGCCGCCGACGGTCGTACCGAGGAGGCGGCGGAGTTCGTCCAGCGCTGCGTCCAGGAG
>JAWWOL010000254.1:0-3429 GCA_033851695.1 Frankiales bacterium | reverse complement strand
TTCGTGGAGGCAGTGGCCATCGAAGGTTCCGAGCAGGGCGAGCTCGCGCGGACGATCCTGCACCTCGGCCAGTCGATGCACCTGTCCACGGTGGCGGAGGGGATCGAGACCCAGGCACAGTACGCGGCGTTGCGCGCGATGGGCTGCGACTACGGCCAGGGTTACCTGTTCGCCCGGGCCCTCCCGCCGGCCGGGGTGGACGAGCTGCTGTCCTGCCGACTCGTGGCCCACCCGGCGCCCGCCCGGCCCACGCCGGTCCCGGAGCCGCTGCCGGCTCCGGCTGGCACCGACCCGATGCCGCGCGGCGCCTGAGCGCCCGCTCAGACCTTGCGGAGCACGGCGGTGACCCGGCCCAGGATGGTGGCTTCGTCACCGGGGATCGGCTGGTAGGCCGGGTTGTGCGGCATGAGCAGCACGTGACCGTCCCGCTTGCGGTAGGTCTTGACCGTCGCCTCCCCGTCGATCATTGCGGCCACGATGTCGCCGTTGTCGGCGACCGGCTGCTGGCGGACGACGACCCAGTCGCCGTCGGTGATGGCGGCGTCGACCATCGAGTCGCCGACCACCTTGAGCAGGAACAGCGCGCCGTCACCGACCAGCTGGCGGGGGAGCGGGAAGACGTCCTCGACCGCCTGCTCCGCCAGAATGGGGCCACCGGCGGCGATCCGACCGACGACCGGGACATAGGTGGGGGCGGGCCGGGCAGCCCGGCGGGCCTCCTCGTCCTCGCCGGCATCGCCCAGCTCGGGGCCGGCCAGGGCGGACCCGGTGGAGTGGTCGCGGAAGACCGTCGGGGACTCGCCGGCGTCGGCGTCGCGGACCTCGACGGCGCGAGGCCGGTTGGCGTCGCGGCGCAGGTAGCCCTTGCGCTGGAGCGTGGTCAGTTGGTGGGCGACGCTCGAGGTGCTGGTGAGCCCGACGAGCTCACCGATCTCGCGCATGCTGGGCGGGTAGCCCCGGCGCTCCACCGAGTCGCGGATCACCTCGAGGACCTTGCGCTGGCGCGGGGTCAGCCCACCACCGTCGGCCGCGACGTCGGGGAACCGACGCACGTCACCGGCGGAAAACGCGGCATCGGGGCCGGATGCTGTGCCGGCGTCGCGAGGGTCTGACTCGGTCGCCACGAGGGCCTCCTGCGTCGAGGTCTGGACTGTTGCCCGATCGGGCGGTGCCTGATCCGGTGAGGCGAACCTAGCCCTTGCCAGCCGATCGTTCAAACACCTGTTCGAACGTGTCGGCGATTCCGGGGGCAGACTGCCCCGTGACGGTGGCGGCCGAGACGGGCCGGCGACGCGTTCGGACAAATGTTCGAACAGAACTCGATTTTGTCGGTGGCGCGCGGTACAACTCGTACAGACGTTCGATCGAACACTCGTTCGACGTGTGGCGACCCAGCCGGAGGACATCATGCTCGACACCTTGACCCCCGAGACCACCCCGAGGCCCGCGCAGCTTCACGGTCTGCGGCCCGGGCCGGTTCAGCACCGGGTTGTCGTGCATCGTCCGGGCGTCCCTCGTCCCGCCCTGCGGCGGTCGACCCCCGGCGTCGCCCCCTCCGCGTTGCCACCGTCCGAGCAGCGGCGTCGGCACCCGGCGCCGGTCCCGGCTCCCGAGCTGCGTCTCACCCGCCGTGGCCGGCTGACGGTGCTGATCGCTTCACTGCTGCTGTTGTGCACGGCGTTCTCCGTCGGCCAGGTCATGAGCAACGCCGCGACCTCTGCTCCCCAGCCCGCGACGCACACCGTCGTGGTCGCGCCCGGTGACACCGCCTGGTCGATCGCCCGGGCGGCGATGCCGCACCTGGACGGGCGTCAGGCCGTCGACCGGTTGCTGGCCGTGAACCACTCCGACGGCAACATCCGGGTCGGCCAGACGCTCACCGTCCCTGGCAGCTGACCACCCCGTTCCAGGCGATCCGACGCCGACACGCCGGAGGGGAACGGGTGACAGGTGCGGTGACCTGGCAGTTTGCAGGACATTGCCAGAAACCCTTGCGCTGACGCGAAGACCGGCTACGGTTGCACACAACATCTAGTAGTTACACGGATGTAAGTCATCCACAGGTTGTGCCCGCTTCTCCACAACTCGTCCCCAGGTTCTCCCCAGCACCGCCCACAGATGCCCTCCTTGGGGGCGACTGCGGACCCTGCCGGAGCTCAGCCGGAGGTCGGAGGGCGGACATCGCCGCTCGTTGCGGAGGTCCACCGTGCACTGCCCCTTCTGTCGGCATCCTGACTCCCGGGTGGTCGACAGCCGTGAGGCGGATGATGGGGTCGCCATCCGCCGCCGGCGATCCTGCCCTGAGTGTGGCCGCCGGTTCACCACGGTCGAGACGGCGTCGCTGGCCGTGGTCAAGCGCAGCGGGGTCACTGAGCCGTTCAGCCGGGCCAAGGTGATCAGCGGCGTGCGCAAGGCCTGCCAGGGACGCCCGGTCGACGAGGACGCGTTCGCCCTGCTCGCTCAGCAGGTCGAGGAGGCGGTCCGGGCCAGTGGCTGCGCCGAGATCGACTCCGCCGACGTCGGCCGGGCCATCCTCGAGCCGCTGCAGCGCCTGGACGAGGTTGCCTACCTGCGCTTCGCCTCGGTCTACCGTTCGTTCAGCTCGCTCGACGACTTCGCTGGCGAGATTGCGTTGCTGCGTGCCGCGCGGGCGGCCGCCGCCCCCCCGGACAGCCCGGCCGGCCTCGACACCGCCGCCCTCGTCGGCGCGGGACCGCCTTAGACCTCCGCAGCCCGTACGGGCTCAGAAAGCCTCGCTCCACCCTGGTTGGCGGGACGTATCCCGTGCCCCACGACGTTGACATATCAGGCACTGCCGAAAGACAGGACGTAAACACATGACCGAGACGGTGAGTGGCACCGCCCAGGGCAAGACGGCCCCGAAGGGCCAAGGGCGGCTGCGGATGGAGCGGGTCTACACCACGCCTGGGGTGCACCCGTATGACGAGCTCGACTGGGAGCGCCGCGACGTCGTCATGACCAACTGGCGTGACGGCTCGATCAACTTCGAGCAGCGCGGCGTCGAGTTCCCGGACTTCTGGTCGCTGAACTCCATCAACATCGTCACGACAAAATATTTCCGGGGCGCCGTCGGCAGCCCCACGCGGGAGTGGTCGCTCAAGCAGCTCGTCGACCGGGTCGTCGGCAAGTACGTCGCCGCCGGCAAGGAGTTCGGCTACTTCGCCAACGACGAGGAGGTCGAGGTCTTCGAGCACGAGCTGACCTACATGCTCGTGCACCAGATCTTCAGCTTCAACTCGCCGGTGTGGTTCAACGTCGGGACCACAGCGCCACAGCAGGTCTCGGCCTGTTTCATCCTCGCAGTCGACGACACGATGGACTCGATCCTGAACTGGTACCGCGAGGAGGGCCTGATCTTCAAGGGCGGCTCCGGTGCCGGCCTCAACCTGTCCCGCATCCGCTCCTCCA
>JAWWOL010000218.1:0-6567 GCA_033851695.1 Frankiales bacterium | reverse complement strand
GCTTCCTTCACGGCGGCGCTGGTCGTGGCCGCGGCGGTGGTCTTCGCGGCGGTCGACTTGGCCGCAGCCTCGCCGGAGGCCTTGGCCGGAGCCGCCTTCGCGGGAGCGGTCTTCGTCGCCGCCTTGGCCGGCGCCGTCTTCTCCGCAGTCTTGTGGGCGGCCTTCGCCGGCGCAGAGGACGCGGCTGCGGTCTTGGCCGCGCTCGTCTTGGCAGGAGCGGCCTTCACCGGCGCCGCCTTGGTGGCGGTCGACTTCGCGGGGGCCGACTTCGCGGGGGCCGACTTGGCCGGCGAGGACTTCGCCGGAGCCGTCCGCGAGGCCCCGGCCCGGGTCGCGGTCGCCTTGGTCGCGGGGGCGGTCACGGTCGCGGCCTTCTTCGCAACGGCGGCGACGGTGCGCGCCGGCACTGCTCGGGCCGGACGATCGGTGCTGTCGACCATCGCACTGCCCCCTACTCTCGGCCTCCTGCCCCGGTGGGCGGGAGAGCTGTCGTCACTCGGTCAACCGATGCACGTACCTGTTCAAGAGTCCGAGCAGGATAAGCCCGGACCAGCCCGCGTTCCAACGCAACGCGCCGCCCGGGCGTTCCCGAAGGCGAACAGTCTGCCACGGCCGCGGCAGGTGCGGGAGCGACTCGCTAGCATGTGCTGCGCGGAGCAGGCGCTGACGGGACGAGTAGCGCCGGGACTGCAGCCATGAGCGATCCGGGGACGGTGCGAGCCCGGAGGCGTGCACCGGCGCGAAGATCACCCCCGAGCCGCCGGCAGAACGGCGCCCCCACGGAGCGCCGCTAGAGCCGGCCCGCGTCATGAGTGGAGTGGCTCTCGGGTCGCTCAAGGAGGGTGGTACCGCGGGACGCCGCACCCGGCGCCTCGTCCCTCCGTTGGAGCACCAGTCCGACGGAGACGTGATGAGCGACAAGCCACGCAGGTTCGCCCCGATGCCGCCCCAGGTCGACCTGCCGGCGCTGGAGCGTACGGTCCTGGCGCGCTGGGCCGACACCGACGTCTTCGCCCGCAGCCTGGCCCGCACCGCCGACGGGCCGCGCTGGGTGTTCTACGAGGGGCCGCCCACCGCCAACGGCAAGCCGGGCACCCACCACGTCGAGGCCCGCGTGTTCAAGGACCTGTTTCCGCGGTTCAAGACGATGAAGGGCCACCACGTCCCCCGTACCGCCGGGTGGGACTGCCACGGTCTGCCGGTCGAGCTGGCCATCGAGAAGGAGCTCGGCTTCAACGGCAAGCAGGACATCGAGGCCTACGGCGTCGCGGAGTTCAACGCCAAGTGCCGCGCGTCCGTGCTCGAGCACGTCGACGAGTTCACCTCGCTGAGCGAGCGGATGGGCTACTGGGTCGACTTCGACAAGGCCTACTGGACGATGAACCCGGACTACGTCGAGAGCGTCTGGTGGTCCCTCAAGGAGATCTTCGACAAGGGCCTGCTGGTCCAGGACCACCGGGTCGCGCCCTACTGTCCGCGCTGCGGCACCGGGCTGTCCGACCACGAGGTCGCCCAGGGCTACCTCACGGTCACCGACCCCAGCGTCTACGTCCGGTTCCCTGTGACCTCGGGCTTTCTGGCCGACGAGTACGGCTCGGGCAACGTCAGCCTGCTGGTCTGGACGACCACGCCGTGGACGCTGATCAGCAACACCGCCGTCGCCGTCAACCCGACGGTGACCTACAGCCTCGTACGCAGCGAGGGCGAGCTGCTCGTCGTCGCAGAACCCTTGCTGGGCCAGGTTTTCGGCGAGGTCCCCTACGACGTGGTCACCACCTTCCCGGGCACCGAGCTCGAGCACGCCACCTACAACCGGCCGTTCCACATCGTCGACTTCCCCGAGGGCCAGCACGCGCACTACGTCGGGCTGGCCAACTACGTCACCACCGAGGACGGCACCGGGCTGGTGCACCAGGCACCGGCGTTCGGCGCGGACGACCTGCTGGTCGCCCGGCAGTACGGCCTGCCGGTGGTCAACCCGGTCCGCCCCGACGGGACGTTCGAGCCCGACCTCCCCTTGGTCGGCGGGCTGTTCTTCAAGAAGGCGGACAAGGGCATCGTCGAGGACCTGCGCGCCAGGGGCCTGCTGTTCCGGCACCAGCAGTACGAGCACAGCTATCCGCACTGCTGGCGTTGCGACACGGCGCTGCTCTACTACGCCCAGCCGTCCTGGTACATCAGGACGACCGCGATCAAGGACCAGCTGCTCGCCGAGAACGCGAAGACCGACTGGCACCCGCCGACCATCCGTGACGGGCGGTTCGGCGACTGGCTCGAGAACAACATCGACTGGGCGCTGTCCCGCAACCGGTACTGGGGCACTCCCCTGCCGTTGTGGCGCTGTGAGCAGGGGCACGTCACCGCCATCGGGTCCCGGGCGGAGCTCGGATCCCTTGCGGGGCAGGACCTCTCGGACCTCGACCCGCACCGGCCGTACGTCGACGACGTCCACTTCGCCTGCCCGGACTGCGGGGAGGAGACGACCCGTGTCCCCGAGGTCATCGACGGCTGGTACGACTCCGGCTCGATGCCGTTCGCGCAGTTTGGTTTTCCGCATTCCGGCCCACAGCAGGCAGCGGAGTTCAACGCCTCCTACCCGGCCGACTTCATCTGCGAGGCGATCGACCAGACCCGCGGCTGGTTCTACACGTTGATGGCCGTGGGCACGTTGGTGTTCGAGCAGTCCTCGTACAAGACGGTGCTGTGCCTCGGCCACATCGTCGACAAGGACGGCCGCAAGATGTCCAAGCACCTGGGCAACGTCCTCGACCCGTTCGACCTCTTCGAGCGGCACGGCGCGGACGCCCTGCGCTGGTACATGCTGTGCGCCGGCTCACCGTGGCATACCCGCCGGGTCGGTGACGAGGTGCTCGAGGAGGTCGTCCGCAAGGTGCTCCTGACCTACTGGAACACCGCCTCTTTCCTTGTCCTGTACGCAAATGCCAACAGCTGGGTGCCCGGCGAGCAGCCGGTCCCCCACGTCGCCGAGCGCTCTGCCCTGGACCGGTGGGCGCTCTCGGAGCTGCACGCCACCGTGATCGAGGTGGACGCCGCTCTCGAGGAGTTCGACTCCACCCGGGCCGGGCGGCGGCTGACCCAGCTGGTCGACGACCTGTCCAACTGGTACGTACGCCGGTCCCGTCGCCGGTTCTGGGACGGGGACGTCGCCGCGCTGGCGACCCTGCACGAATGCCTCGAGGTGCTGACCCGGCTGCTGGCACCGTTCGTGCCGTTCGTGACCGAGGAGGTGCACCGCAGGCTGGTCGTCGACGTCTGGCCGGACCTGCCCGACTCGGTGCACCTGCGGGACTGGCCGGCCGTCGACGGCGCCCTCGTCGACGAACGGCTGGGCGCGCAGATGGCCCTCGTACGGCGGCTGGTCGAGCTCGGCCGGGCAGCGCGGGCCGAGTCCGGGGTCAAGACCCGCCAGCCGCTCGGCCGGGCAATGGTCGGCGCCGCCGGCTGGGACGAGCTGCCCGCCGAGCTGCGAGCCCAGGTCACCGACGAGCTGAATGTCGTGTCGCTGCAGTCCCTCTCCAACGCGGGCTCGCTCGTCGACGTCTCGGTCAAGGCCAACTTCCGGGCCTTGGGCAAGCGGTTCGGCAAGGGCACCCAGCACGTCGCGGCCGCGGTCGCCGCCGCCGACCCCGAGCTGCTGGTCTCCGAGCTGCGGGCGACGGGTTCGGCCGTGGTCAGCGTCGACGGCGAGCCGGTCCCTCTCGTGGCCGACGAGCTGGTCGTGACCGAGACGCCGCGCGAGGGCTGGGCCGTGGCCTCGGCGGCCGGCGAGACCCTCGCGCTCGACCTCGAGATCACGCCGGAGCTGCGCCGCGCAGGTCTCGTACGCGACGCGGGGCGGCTCGTGCAGGAGGCCCGCAAGAACAGCGGCCTCGACGTCTCCGACCGGATCGAGCTGTGGTGGCAGGCCGACGGCGACGAGCTGGCCGAGGCGCTGCGCGAGCACGCCCCGCTGCTGGCCTCGGAGGTGCTGGCACCCTCCGTCGCCGAGGGGCGCCCGACCGCCGACCTGGTCGACCAGCGCGACGACGCCCTGGGGCTGACCTTCTGGCTGCGGGCGGCTGGCGAGTAGGCCGCCCTTGTGTACAGTTGTACGCATGGTCTTCCGTCAGCTCACCCCGTGACGGCCGGCCGGCCGCGTCGCCACGACCCGGACCGCAAGGCGCGGATCATCGATGCGACCCTCATCGTGATCGCCCGGCACGGGGTCGGGGCGACGACGCATCGACTGATCGCCGCCGAGGCCGACGTCCCGCTCGGCTCGCTGACCTACCACTTCGACAGCCTGGACGACCTGCGGCGGCAGGCGTTCGAGCTGCACGCCCGGCGGATGTCGGCCACGTACGAGGCGCACTTCCACGGGGTCCGCAGCCGAGCCCAGCTGATCGACGCCGTCACCGACCTGGTCCACCAGGCAGCCGGTGTCGAGATCGGGGACTGGGCCATCGCCTACGAGCTCTACCTGGCCGCGCTGCGCGACCCGGAGCTGCGGACGGTCACCGAGTCGTGGATGCGGACCAGCCGCGCGGTGCTCGAACAGTTCATCGACCCGGCTACCGCCAGAGGGCTTGACGCGCTGATCGAGGGCCTGGTGGTGCACAAGGTGCTCTCCACCGCGCCGGCCTCCCGGGCGTGGACCCGCCGTACGGTCGCGCGCATGGTCGGCTCGACATGACCGCGACCGCGCAGGCGCCGGCAGAGGTGCGGGAAGCGACCCGGGCGACCTACGCCGCGTTCGCCGGCTCCGGGTTCGCCTTCGCCAGCTGGGCTTCCCGGATCCCGCAGGTCAAGGACCACCTGCACCTCAGCGCTTCCGAGCTCGGTCTCGTGCTCCTGGCCATCGCTGCCGGCTCCGTCATCGCGCTGCCGCTGTCCGGCCACATCGTGACCCGGTTCGGCTCCCGCCGGGTGGTGGCAGCGATGGCCGTCACGCTGGGGCTCGCCCTGCTGGTGATCGCCGCCGGCTACCAGATCGGCGTGCTCCCGGTCGTCGTCGGGCTGTTCCTGCTCGGCTTCGCCAACGGCGCCTGGGACGTCGCGATGAACGTGCAGGGCGCACTGGTCGAACGCGAGCTCGGCAAGGCGATCATGGCGCGATTCCACGCCGGTTTCAGTCTGGGCACGGTCGCGGGCGCTGCGGTCGGGGCGGCGATGGTGGCAACGCACGTATCGGTCACGGCCCACCTTGCGGCCGTGGGTGTCGTCGTCGGGGTGGCCGTACCCGTGGGGGTCCGGCGGTTCATCCCTGACCACGCCGACCCCGACGCCGAGCACACCGCGGCGCCGCATGCCCTGGCCGCGTGGCGTGAGCCGCGCACCCTGCTGGTCGGCCTCTTCGTCCTCGCGTTCGCCTTCGGCGAAGGCACCGGCAACGACTGGATCAGCGTGGCGCTCATCAGCGGCTACCACACCTCGGCGGCGCTGGGCACAGTGGGCTTCGCCGTCTTCCTGGTCGCCATGACCGCCGGCCGGTGGGTGGGACCGTCCCTGCTCGACCGGTACGGGCGCGTGCCCGTGATCCGGGTGCTCGCCGGGGCCGGCGCCGTCGGGCTGGGCCTGTTCGTCTTCGGTGGCGCGACCGCTGTCGCCTTCGTCGGCCTGCTGCTGTGGGGGGCCGGCGTGTCGCTCGGGTTCCCGGTCGGGATGAGCGCCGCCGCCGACGACGCCTCGAGCGCGGCCGCGCGGGTCAGCGTGGTCGCCTCGATCGGCTACTGCGCCTTCCTCGGCGGCCCGCCACTGATCGGCTTCCTCGGCCAGCACTTCACCGTCCTGCACGCCGTCACCGCCGTCGGCGTCCTGCTCGCGCTGGCCACCGTGATCGCCGGCGCCGTACGGCCGCTGGCAGCGCGAGTACCCGACTGACCTGCCCGCCGCGCGACCAACCCGGAGTAGCCAGGAACCACCCTTTCGGCAGAGTCAAGACGGCACCCCCCTGTTGCCGATGCACCTATTGCGTCACCGCGTTGCGCCGTCCGGCGCAGCGGGTGGCAACAGCGTCGTTGAGCGGAGGTCGCCGTGTCGGCTAACAGCCTGTCACTCGCCGGGCAGAACTCCGGCGGAGGTCTGCGGCTGAACCCGAACGCCGTCGCCGTCCCCGCCCTGGCCAGCCATGTCCGCCCGGCACTGGTCCTGCACGAGCGCGAGGCGCGCACGCTGCTCGAGACCGCCAGCCGGTACGACGTCAGCAGCGGTGGCTGCTTCTCGGCCGGGCCTGCCGGCATCCAGGTCTGGACCGGCCCCTGGGACGGGCCCAACGGCGGCCACGGCGGCTCGGTGCACCTCGGCTCCGTGGACTGGAGCTACGACACGCCGGTACGGCACTACGCGACGGTCTACCGGGCGATGGTGACGGAGGCCGGCGTGACCTGCGGGGAGACCACGACCTCCGTGCTCGCGCGGGTCCTGGCCCTGAGCGGGCTCCCCCTGGAGGGCAGCCGGGTCAGCATGCCGGAGCCGCCGCGGCGCGACCCGTTCCGGGGCCACCGGCTCCCCTGATCGACCGGCTTGAGCAGCCAATCGGGTGAATCTGACGACATCGCCGCTCGGTTC
>JAWWOL010000216.1:0-6091 GCA_033851695.1 Frankiales bacterium | reverse complement strand
CGGTTCCGTGCGTCCTGGGGGCTGTTCGCGGCCGCGACCGGCAGCTGGGGCGCCGGTCAGGTCGTCTGGACCTGCTACGAGGTCGTCGCCCGGGAGGCTGCGCCGTTTCCGTCGCTCGCAGATGCCGGCTACCTGCTGTTCCCGATCTTCGCTCTCGCGGCCCTGTTCGTACGGCCGTCGGCAGCGTTCGAGGGCAAGGGCCGGCTCCGGGTGCTGCTGGACGGCCTGATGGTGGCTGGCGCGCTGTTCAACCTGAGCTGGGCCACCACGCTCGGCGCGGTCTATCGACAGGGCGCAGACGGGGCGGGAGCGCTGGTCGTCGGGATGGCCTACCCGGTCGAGGACCTCGTGGTCCTGGCGGTCGCCGTCATGGTCCTCGTGCACGCCCGGGCGAGGACGGGGCTGCTGCTGGTCACCGGTGCCATCGTCGGCATGGGCGTCGCGGACAGCGCCTTCGTCTACCTCACGGCCACGGACACCTACACCACCGGAAATCCGGTCGACCTCGCCTGGGTGAGCGCCTTTCTGTTCTTCGGGCTGGCCGCGCTGCTGGACAACGGGCCGGTGGAGGCGCAGACCGAGTCCCGTACGTCCTCATCGCTCTACCTCGGCCTGCCGTACCTGCTGGTCATCCTCGGCATCAGCGTGGTCGTCGCCGGTGGCCTCCGCGGCACCACTGACCCCGTGACCGTCGTCGTCGCCGCCATCGAGCTGGCCGCCCTGCTCGCCCGGCAGTACCTGCTGGTGCTGGACAACCGCCAGCTCTTCCTGGCCAGCCAGGCCCAGCAGAGCCAGCTCCGCTACCGCGCCTTTCACGACCCGCTGACCGGCCTGGCCAACCGGGCGCTGTTCACCGACAGGGTCGGCCATGCGCTGGACCTGCACCGCCGGACGCTCCGCCCGCTGGCCGTCGTCTTCTGCGACCTCGACGACTTCAAGGCCGTCAACGACACCCTGGGTCACGACGTGGGCGACGCCCTGCTGGTGGCGCTTGCCGACCGGTTCCGCGCGATCGCGCGGGCCGGCGACACCGTGGCCCGGCTGGGTGGGGACGAGTTCGGCATCCTGATCGAGGACGAGGGCGAGGCCATGGCCGTCGCCCAGCGGATCCTCACCGACCTGGTGGCGCCGATCCCGCTGGCCGACCGGCAGCTGCGGGTCCGCGCCAGCATCGGCGTGGCCACCGTCGCCAGCACCGATCCGCCCGTGGACGGCCAGGAGCTGCTCAAGCGCGCGGATGTTGCGATGTACGCGGCGAAGCGCTCGGGCAAGTTCACCGTCTCCGCCTACACGCCCGAGCTTCGCGACCGGCAGGTCGACAACCTGGACATGGAGCTCGCGCTGACGGCCGACGTGATGAACGACGCCGTACGGGTGGCGCTGCAGCCGATCCTGCTCTCCGACGGCAGCGTGTACGGCTACGAGGCGCTGGCCCGGTGGGACTACGAGGGGCAGCCGATCGCGCCGGAGACGTTCATCCCGATGGCCGACCGGGCCGGCGTGCTGCGGACCCTCGACCTGAGCGTGATCAGCAAGGGGGTCGCCTGCATCGACTCGCTCCCGGCCGGAGCCGGCCCGGCCACGCTGACCGTGAACATCGGGCTGAGCCACCTGCCGGACGAACGGCTGGTGCCTGCCCTGCTGAGCCTGCTGGCCGCGCACCACGTCGACCCGCGGCGCCTGGTCGTCGAGATCCCCGAGGACCGCTCGATCGAGAATCCGGCTGTCGTGCGCACCCTCACCCGGTTGCGGGTGGCGGGGGCGCAGCTGGCGCTGGACGACTTCGGCGTCGGCTACTCCTCGCTCAGCCGGATGGGACAGCTGCGTCCCGACCTGGTCAAGCTCCATCGCTCGTTCGTGGTCGGGTTGGAGTCGTCGCCGCACACCAGGGACATGCTGGCCGCGGTCATCGACCTGTCGCACCGGATCGGCGCGCGGGTCATCGCGGAGGGCGTCGAGACGGAGTCCCAGCTGGCGATCGCGCGGGCGGCCGGTTGTGACGCCGTGCAGGGATTCCTGCTGGGCGTGCCGGCCGAGCCGCCCCTGATGGCAGCCACCCACCCGGTGACGCGCGCCTAAGAATCGTTGTGTTCGTACAACGTTTCGTGCCTACAATGCGTCAGTGATGACGACTGACAACGCTGACCTGTCGCACCGGAGGCAGATGCTGGTGCTGGCCATCTGCTGCATGAGCCTGCTGCTGGTGAGCATCGACAACACGATCGTCAACGTGGCCCTGCCCAAGATCCAGGTCGAGCTGCACGCTTCGGTGAGCGGGCTGCAGTGGATCATCGACGGCTACGCCCTGGTCCTGGCCAGCCTGCTCATGTTGGCCGGCTCGACGGCCGACCGGCTGGGCAGGCGGCGGGTCTTCCAAGCCGGCCTTACCGTGTTCACCGTTGCGTCCCTGCTGTGCAGCGTCGCGCCGAGTCTCGGCTGGCTGGTGGCGTTCCGGGCACTCCAGGCGATCGGCGGCTCGATGCTCAACCCGGTCGCCATGTCCATCATCACCAACGTCTTCACCGAGCCGCGCGACCGGGCCAGGGCGATCGGCGTGTGGGGTGGCGTCGTCGGCCTCAGCCTCGCGCTCGGTCCGGTCCTCGGCGGCGTGCTGGTCGACTCCATCGGCTGGCGCGCGATTTTCTGGGTCAACGTCCCGGTCGGCATCGCCGCGGGCATCCTCGCCGCGCTGTTCGTCCCCGAGTCCCGCTCGCCGCACCCGCGCCGGATCGATCCCGTGGGGCAGCTCCTGGTGGTCGCGGTCCTTGCCAGCCTGACGTACGGGATCATCGAGGGTCCGCACCGAGGCTGGGGCTCGACGGAGATCGTCACCCTGTTCGCGGTGGCCGTGGTTGGGTTGATCGCGCTCATCCGGTACGAGTCCCGGCGGTTCGAGCCGTTGATCGACGTGCGGTTCTTCCGGAGCACGCCCTTCTCCGGGGCGGCCGCCATGGCGGTCTGCGGCTTCGCCGGGTTCAGCGGGTTCCTGTTCCTCAACACCCTCTACCTCCAGGACGTCCGCCACTACACGGCGCTGCAGGCCGGCCTGTGCACCTTGCCGATGGCGGCGATGTCGCTGGCGTTCGCCCCGCTGTCCGGCCGCCTGGTCGGGAACCGGGGCGCCCGGATCCCGCTCGCCGTGGCCGGCATCGCCATGACGGCCGCGGCGGTGATGCTCTCCGCGCTCACCCCGACCACACCACTTGCCCTGCTGCTGTTGAGCTATCTCGTGTTCGGGATCGGCTTCGGCATGCTCAACCCGCCCATCACGAACATCGCGGTCTCCGGCATGCCCAGGCAACAGGCAGGGGTCGCGGCCGCCGTCGCCTCGACCAGCCGGCAGGTGGGCCAGTCGCTCGGCGTGGCGGTTGTCGGCTCGGTGGCCGGTGCCGGCTCGATCGGCCTGGTGGGACAGGGGTTTGCCAGCTCCAGCCACCCGGCCTGGTGGATCGTGGCTGGCTGCGGAGTCGCCGTGCTCATCCTCGGCCTGGCGGTCACCGGTGCCCGGGGCAAGGCGTCCGCTGCCCGGACGGCGGGCAGCCTCGAGCCGGCGACGGCGGTGGCCGCCTGATGACCACCGACGAGCAGGCGACCCGCGTGTGGACCGGGCTCCGCTCGGTGCTGCTCGACCTCGAGGACCGCAAGCGCGAGGTCAGCCAGGCGCTGGACATGAGCTTCGTACGGGCAAAAGCCCTGCGCCGGGTGGCGACGTCGCCGCTGAGCATGCGCGCGCTGGCCCATGAGCTGTCCACGGACGCGCCCTACACCACCATCGTCGTCGACGACCTGGAACGGCGCGGACGGGTCACCCGTACGGTCAATCCTGACGACAAGCGGACCAAGGTCGTGACCGCCACATCCGCGGGGCTCGCCGTCGCTGCCACGGCCCAGGAGATCCTCGACCGGCCGCCAGCAGCGCTGTTGTCCCTGCCCGCCAGGGACTTGGCCGCCCTGGACCGGATCGTGGCCGTCCTGCTCAAGGACCTCGGCGTAGGGTCGCCGACATGATCTTCCACGTCTCGTCGCCCGAGGACTGGCAAGCCGCGCAGCAGACCGGCGACTACCGCAACTCGACCCGCGGACGCACCCTCGAGGACGAGGGGTTCATCCACTGCTCCCGGCTCGACCAGGTCGCGGGCGTGCTCGCCGCCTACTACACCGGTGCCGGCCCGCTGCTGCTGCTGAGCATCGAACCGTCGCTGCTCAGCTCGCCGTGGCGCGAGGACGAGGTCGCGCCGGGAGTCTTCTACCCGCACGTGTACGGCCCGCTCGACCTGCCGGCCGTCGTCGCCGCGACCCCGCTGGCGGTCGCCGAGGATGGCTCCTACATCGTCCCGTCGGTCTGAGCCTGGTCAGAGGTTCTGGACCAGCTCGTAGAGCTGCCCGTCCGGGGCGCGGAAGTGCACGTAGCGCTGGTTGCCCGCCATCGCCACCTCGTCGGTGACGATGCCGGCTGCGGTCAGCTCCGCGGCGGCGGTCTCGACGTCATCGACGAGGAAGCCCACCGTACGTTCGGCCGGGTCCATCTCCCACGGCTGGGTCACCGCGAACGACGACCCGTCGGGCAGCGCGAAGACATCCGCGTCCAGCCCGGGAAGCGTGGTCGGCTGCAGGCCCAGCACCTCACGGGCAAACCCAGACATGGCGGCCCGGGCGGGCGTACGCGTACCGACGAACGTGATTCCCTTGACCTGCATGACTCTCCTCGCGATCGGCTGCGGTCAGTGTGCCCTCACACCGGAGCGGGGGTCGCCTCCAGGGCGGCCGGCACCGCGCTGCGGCGGGCGAACCGCGGTGCCAGCACTGCGCACACCATCAGCTGCAGCTGATGGAACAGCATCGCCGGAAGCACGATGAGGCTGACGTCGCGGTGGGCGAAAAGCACTGCAGCCATGGGGATCCCGGTCGCGATGCTCTTCTTGGAGCCGCAGAAGACGACCACGATCCGGTCGGCTACGTCAAAGCCGAGCCGTTGTGCGGTGAGGTTGGTCGTGGTCAGCACCGTCGCCAGGATCGCCGCGTCGACGACGAGGACGCAGCCCAGCCGGGCAGGCGTCACCTGGTGCCAGACGCCGCCGATGACCCCCTCGCTGAAGGCGGAGTAGATCACCAGCAGCACCGAACCGCGGTCGACCAGCGAGGTCGCCCGGTGGTGCCGCTCCAGGTAGCCGGCGAGCCACGGCCGGGAGAGCTGCCCGATGATGAACGGCAGCAGCAGCTGGCCGGCGATCCGCAGCACGGAGGACGGGGAGAAGTTGACCGCCGACCCGAGGAACAGCGCCGCGAGCACCGGCGTGACGATGACCCCGGCCAGGTTGGAGAACGACGCCGAGCAGATCGCGGCGGGCACGTTGCCCCGCGCGATCGAGGTAAACGCGATCGAGGACTGCACGGTGGACGGCAGCAGGCACATGAACATGACGCCGAAGTAGAGCGACGGCGGCAGCACGCTGGGCTCCAGCAACCGGGCGGCGAGCCCGAGCAGCGGGAACAGCACGAAAGTGGCGGCCAGCACGGTGCCGTGCAGGCGCCAGCTGCGCAGGCCGTTGAGCGCGCTACGGGTCGAGAGCCGCACCCCGTACAGGAAGAACAGCAGGGCCACGACCGCCTGGGCGAGGGCGCTCACGACGCCGGCGGCACTGCCGGAGGCTGGCGCGATGGTGGCGAGCGCCACCGTGAGCAGGATCGCGATCAGGAACCGGTCCACCCGCGCGACGACGGCCAGCGCCCGCTGTGCTGCCATGCCGTCGGCCTCCCGAGATGAAGCTGGGTCTTGTAGACAATAACCCAAATGAGCACCGACCTGGTCGGGCCACCTGTGGGGCGCAGGAAACGGGAACGCGGCCGGGTCGAGCGCGCAGCGGCGTCTGATCACAGGATCTGCAGCGACCGGAGCCTATTCTCTGACGTGGGAGCTGCGTCGTCTGGAGGCGAGAAGCGGGTGGTGAGCATCGCGCCGGAACCGACCGTCAAGATCGAGCAGCTCAGCCTGGTCGAGCTGGCAGTCACCAAGATCAAGGAGCTGTTGCTGTCCGGCATCGTCAAGCCTGGCGAGCCGGTCAGGGAGGAGTGGCTGACCTCGCGGCTCGGG
>JAWWOL010000194.1:0-4965 GCA_033851695.1 Frankiales bacterium | reverse complement strand
GCCGGAGCTGTCTTCGGCTTCCTGCTGTTGGCAGTCCTGTCAGCCGCTGCCGGGGTTGTCGCGATCGCCTGGCCGGGCATCACCGCGCTCGCCCTGACCCTGCTGATCGGGGCCTGGGCGCTCACCGTAGGCATCATCGAGGTCTCGATCGCCTTCTGGCAGGGTGAGACAGCCGGGGAGCGCGCCATGTGGGCTCTGACCGGCCTGGTCTCGGTTGCCCTCGGGGTCGTGCTGTTCATTCGCCCTGACATTGGTGCCCTGTCCCTGGCCACCGTGTTCGGCCTGTTCAGTGTCGTGTACGGGATCTGCGCGCTGATTCTGAGCGCACAGGTCAACCGCGTCGGCGGCACCGTACGCGAGATGGCCCAATCGGCGAGCTGACTGGGCGGGGGCGGCCGCACCGCTGAGGCGGCCGCCCCCTAGCACCCCGGCCGATCCCAGGGGCGCCCGCCGGCAAGCACGCCACTCGATGCCCGTCGCTCGGCCTGAGTTGCCGAGCACCAGCCGCAAGACCCACCATCCGATCCGCCTGACCACGCTTCAGATCACCTGAGGAGGCCGCTATGGCCATCGTCCAGATCAGCTGCCCCGAATGCTCGACCAGGGCAGAGGTCCCGATCACCGGGGTCCTGCTGGTCGCGGCGCCCGAGACGGATACCGAGCACGGCGCCCTCGCCTTCTGGATCTGCCAGGGCTGCCGTTCGCTCGTCGGACAGCCCGTGGGCTGGGTCGACTTCGCACGGCTGGCCTCCGCGGGAGCACAACTGTTGGCGGAGGAGACCGACCAACTTCCGCCGCACCCCGAGTCGCCCGCGCCCGGCCCGACCTGGGCCTACGACGACGTGCTCGATCTCCACCTCCTGCTGAACCGACCCGACTGGTTCCTCGAGCTCGAAAGGCTGACTCCGGTAACGGGTCTCCGCCCTTGACTCGACACCTGCGCGAGGAGAAGCCCGTGTCAGAAACCGACGACGCTGCGAAGGCCCGCCCGCAGCCGTTCACGCCGAACGAGAACGAAGTGCTGGATCGGTTGCGGGGCGACCAGGACAAGGTCACCGACCAGATCACGTCCTTCGCCGGCAGTATGCGCTTCGTCTACCTCCACGCCGCCTGGTTCGGACTGTGGATCGCCATCAACGCCGGGTTGTTCGGGGCGGCGCTGGTGTTCGACAAGTTTCCCTACGGGCTGCTGACGATGATCGTGAGCCTCGAGGCGATCTTCCTGTCGACGTTCGTGATGATCAGCCAGAACCGCCAGTCGGCACGCGCGGATGTGCGCGCCGAGCTCGACTTCGAGACCAACCTCCGGTCGGAGATCTGGTCGGTCCAGATCGGTCGCCAGCTCGGGCTGAGCCCGCCAGAGGTCGAACAACACGTCCAACGGTTCATCAAAGCGAGCAAGAAGCAGATCAGTGGGCCAGTCGGCGTCCCTGTGCAGGACGCCTTCGATCCCGACGCTGCGTGAGCAGAGCGGGAGCTTCAGCGGCTACCAGCCTTCGCACCCGCCTCGGGCACCCGGGGCGCGGCCGGCGGCCTTCCCCTACACTGGCCTCGCGCCGCGGGGCGTAGCGTAGTGGCTAGCGCGCCTGCTTTGGGGGCAGGAGATCGGGAGTTCGAGTCTCCCCGCCCCGACACCGTTCCCCGCACCCGGTAGCCTCGCGGTCCGAACGTCCCCCCCGTACCCCCGAGTCCTGAGGTGAGCACGAACGTGAAGAGCGCCGTCGAGAGCCTGTCCGAGACCCTGGTCAAGCTCACCGTCGAGGTGCCGTTCGACGAGCTCAAGCCGAGCATGGACGCCGCCTACCGCAAGGTCGGCCAGCAGGTCCGCATCCCCGGCTTCCGCCCGGGCAAGGTGCCGGCCGCCGTCCTCGACCAGCGGGTTGGCCGCGGTGTGGTGCTCGAGGAGGCCGTCAACGACGCCATCCCGCGCTTCTACAGCGACGCCGTACGCGACAACGACCTGCAGGTGCTCGGCCAGCCCTCGGTCGAGGTGACCGAGTTCAACGACCGCGAGCAGCTGATCTTCACCGCCGAGGTCGAGGTCAAGCCGTCGATCACGCTGCCGGCCTACGACAAGCTGGCTGTCTCGGTGGACGACGCCGAGGTCACTGACGCCCAGGTCGACGAGCAGCTCGAGGCGATGCGCGAGCGGTTCGGGGCCCTCGTCGACGTCGACCGGGCCGTCGCGACCGGCGACTACGTGGTGCTCGACCTGTCAGCGGAAGTCGAGGGCGAGACGCTGGCGGACGCCAGCGCCGAGGGGCTCTCGTACGAGGTCGGCTCGAACAACCTGCTGGACGGCCTGGACGAGGCGGTCACCGGCCTCGAGGCCGGCGGCTCCGCCGCGTTCAGCACCGAGCTGGGCGCCGGTGAGCACGTCGGCAAGACGGCCGAGATCACCGTCACCGTCACCTCGGTCAAGGCCAAGGACCTGCCCCCGCTCGACGACAGCTTCGCCCTGATGGCCAGCGAGTTCGACACCCTCGACGAGCTGCGCACCGACCTGCGCGAGCGGCTCTCCCGGGCCAACGCCGTGCAGCAGGGCACCGAGGCCCGCGACAAGGTGCTCGAGACGCTGCTCGAGCAGACCGAGGTCGCGCTCCCCGAGGGCCTGCTCGAGTCCGAGCGCACCTGGCGCCGCCAGAGCATGCAGGAGCAGCTGGCGCAGATGGGCATGACCCTCGACCGTTACCTCGAGGCTCAGGGTCAGGGCAGCGAGGAGTTCGACGCCGAGATCGCCGAGACGGCGGCCGACGCGCTCAAGGCCCAGTTCATCCTCGACGAGATAGCGACCAAGGAGTCCCTCGAGGTCTCCCAGCCCGAGCTGATCGAGGCGCTGCTGCGCCGGTCCCAGCAGAACGGGATGGAGCCGCAGGAGTACGCCGACCAGCTGCAGCGCAGCGGCCAGCTGGGCTCGCTGTGGGCCGAGGTGCGCCGCGGCAAGGCATTGGCGCTGGTGCTGAGCAGCGCGGTCATCACGGACGCCTCCGGCAACGCCGTCGACCTGTCCCTGCTCGACGAGTTCAGCGCGCTGTCGGCGGAGCCGCACGACCAGGCTGCGCACGACCGGGGCGAGCACGAGGCCGGCTACGTGCCGCAGCCGCCGCACGACCAGGCCGCGCACGACCGGGGCGAGCACGACCCGGCCTGGATCGCCGCCCACGCTCACGACGGTCACAACCACTAGTCCCGCGGGGGTGCACTGCGTGCGCCGACAGCGAACATCAACTCCTAGACGGAACAGCGGCCGCCTCGCCGCGTTAGGGTCGGACGCACCGCCTCACGGGAACGTTCCGCGGGAGCGGGCACGCACTTCCCGACCGCACCGACAAGCGAGCAGGTGACACGAGTGAGCGACTTCTCCACTTTCTCTGGAAGTGCCTCCGGGCCGGGTCTTGCCCTGCCCCCGCACACGCCCCTGGCCCGTGCCGGCGCCGGCATGAACCTCAACGACTCGGTCTACGACCGGCTCATGCGTGAGCGCATCCTGTTCCTCGGCAGCCAGGTCGACGACAACATCGCCAACCAGATCGCGGCCCAGATGCTGCTGCTGTCGGCCGAGGACCCCACCCGCGACATCTGGCTCTACATCAACTCGCCCGGCGGCTCGGTGACGGCCGGCATGGCGATCTACGACACGATGAACTACATCCAGAACGACGTGCCGACGGTCGTCATGGGCCTGGCCGCGTCGATGGGCCAGTTCCTGCTGTGCGCCGGCACCAAGGGCAAGCGCTACGCCCTGCCGCACGCCCGGGTGATGATGCACCAGCCGTCCGTCGGCATCGGTGGCACCGCCTCGGACATCGCGATCCAGGCCGAGCAGATCCTCTACACCAAGCGCACGATGATCGACCGGATCGCGTTCCACACCGGGCAGAGCGTCGAGCAGATCGACAACGACTCGGACCGCGACCGCTGGTTCACGGCCGAGGAGGCCAAGGACTACGGCTTCGTCGACCACGTGGTCTCCAGCACGCTGCAGCTCCCGACCGGCGCCGGCACCCTGACCGGTGCGTCATGAGCGGCCTTATCTTCCCCGGGGAGTCCCAGATGAGCCTCGAACCCTCCGCCACCTACACGATCCCGTACGTCATCGAGAGCACCAGTCGTGGCGAGCGGGTGATGAGCATCTACGACCGGCTGCTCAAGGAGCGCATCGTCTTCCTCGGCACCCCGATCGACGACGGCGTGGCCAACGTGATCATGGCCCAGCTGCTGCACCTCGAGTCCGAGGACCCGGACCGCGACATCAGCATCTACATCAACTCGCCCGGCGGCTCGTTCACCGCGCTGACGGCGATCTACGACACCATGCAGTTCATCAGGCCGGACGTCTCGACCATCTGCATGGGTCAGGCCGCCTCTGCCGCCGCGGTGATCCTCGCCGCCGGCACCAAGGGCAAGCGCTACGCCCTCAACCACGCCCGAATCCTGATCCACCAGCCCTACAGTGAGGGCGGCGGCCAGGCCAGCGACGTCGAGATCCAGGCCCGCGAGATCCTGCGGATGCGGGCCCAGCTCGAGGAGCTGCTGGCCACGCACACCGGCCAGACCCAGGAGAAGGTCAAGAACGACATCGAACGGGACAAGATCCTCACCGCTGCCGAGGCCGTCGAGTACGGCCTGGTCGACGAGGTCATCAACAGTCGCAAGCTGCCCAACCAGAGCTAGGCAGGTCTTGCTGTCAGGTTGTGGTCGGCACCGGCCGACAACCTGACGAAGGCCCCGGAAATGGCCCGGCCGGTCCACGCGGGCCAACTTGGTCCACAACCGGGGCCGCAGGCGGTACCGTCGTTGTAGTCGTCGTACAGGGAGCTCACGCTCTACCGAGGGTCTCCAGCAGACCGAAGCAGACAAGGGATGTGGTCTCGCGGTGGCACGTATCGGTGACGGCGGGGACCTGCTCAAGTGCTCGTTCTGTGGCAAGAGCCAGAAGCAGGTGAAAAAGCTCATCGCGGGTCC
>JAWWOL010000187.1:0-4882 GCA_033851695.1 Frankiales bacterium | reverse complement strand
CCGATCAGGATCGGGATCGCCGAGAGCACCACCAGCATCGCGATGTTGCGCCGCCGGCCGAAGACCAGCCCGAGCTCGGAGCGCACCTGTCGTCCCAGCGTGCCGCGATAGGCCGTCGGCGGCGCGGCGGCCACAGGCCGTACGGCCAGATCAGCGGACGACATCGAAGCCCTCCCCGGTCAGCGACACGAACAGGTCCTCGAGTGTCGGCCGCTCGACGACCAGCCCCCGTACGGGAACTCCGGCGGTGACCAGTGCCGCGTTCACCCGTTCGGGAGGCACGGAGGGGGAGACCACGCTCACGTGGTCGGCGGTTCGCTCACCGATCGACAGGCCGAGGCCCTCGAGAACGCTGACGGCGAGCGACGGGTCGGTGGTGTCGATGCGCAGCAACGAGGTCGCTGTGCCGATCACCTCGGCCAGTGGCCCCTGCCGCAGCAGCTTGCCGGCGCTCATGATGCCGACATGGGTGGCGACCTGCTCGATCTCGGCCAGCAGGTGGCTGGAGACGAGCACGGTGGAGCCGTCGGCCGCGAGCTCGCGGATCAGGCTGCGTACCTCGCGGGTGCCCTGCGGGTCGAGGCCGTTGGTCGGCTCGTCCAGGATCAACAGGTCGCGCGGCCGGAGCAGCGCCGCAGCCAGGCCCAGGCGCTGCTTCATTCCGAGGGAGTAGCGACGGAAGTTCTTGCGCGCGGCGGCGCCGAGCCCGACCCGCTCGAGGGCGTGAGCGATCCGCTGGGCGGAGGTGGCCGGATCGGTGGAGGCGTCATAGGCGTCGAGCCGGCGAAGGTTGTCCTGACCGGTGAGGTAGGGGTGAAAGGCCGGCCCCTCGACCAGGGTGCCCACCCTGGGGAGTACGCGCGCGGCGTCCTGCGGCATGGTGCCGCCCAGCAGGCTGATCGAGCCGCCGTGGGCGTTCATCAGGCCGAGCAGCAGCCGGATGGTCGTCGTCTTGCCCGAGCCGTTGGGGCCGAGGAAGCCGTAGACCGCACCCTGGGGCACGGTGAGGCTGACCTGGTCGACCGCGACGTGCTGGCCGAACCGACGCGTCAGCCCCTCGGTCTGGATGGCCAAGGGGAAGCCATCCACCACCGAGGGGCTGACCGCGGCTGCGGCCACGGTTGTCACGGGACCTCGCGGGTCGTCGTCACAGGGCCTGTCCGCTCGCCGCGACCTTCTGCAGGTCGGCCCCGCTGACCGGGCCGGCGAAGACCCGGCCGTCGTCGGCGAGGAAGACGCTGATCAGCGCGCTCGTGACCAACCGGCCACCGGCCACCGGCGTCGAGACCTTGTCGAGCAGGCCCTGCGCGGTGCTGTTCTGAGCACTCTGGGTCATGGACGTCTGGACCACGGCGGTCCACCCGGACCCGATCACCTTGGTGTCGGGTGCCCCGGCAGGCGCGTGCAGCGGGGCCTTCCCGGACTGGCTGCCGACGAGGGGGAGCTCCTGCGTCTTGACGGTGCTGCCGGCCGGCGGGACGAACTTGAAGATCGACGCGTCCGGCGCGCCGAACGTGATGTCGGTGAAGCCGACCTGGATCGCCGGCGACGTCGCGCCGTGGGCAAAGACCTGCACCCGCAGCGGGACCGAGGTCGTCGCGTCGAGGGCGATCCGTACGCTGCCGATCAGCGAGCGACTGTCCCGCGGGGTCAGCAGGACCTGGTACGCCGACCGTCCCGCGACGTAGGCCGTACGGTCGACCGTCACGGCGGTGGTCGGGTCGATCGCGGCGAGGGCCTTCTGTGCCTCGGCCGTGGGGGTCATGGACGCCGCGGAGTCCGGAGCAGCCGTGGCGGCCGACTCGGTCGGCGACTTCAGCGTGGCCTTGGTCACCGCGCGGGTCGACGAGCTGTAGGTCCAGAGCACGCTGCCGTTGTGCACCACGTCACTCTCCGACGTCGTGCCGAGCAGGGCAACCCGCTGCTGGTCCGGCCCGCCGTAGAAGACCCGCAGCGTGTGCGAGCCGCTGACCAGGTTCTGCAGGGTCAGGTCGGAGTCACCGACGGAGGCACCGCCGATGTTGGGCAGGTCGGGCAGGCCGAGGTGCACGGACTCGACGACGGTCCCGGAGAGCTGGGGCGGCTGGGCCTTGTCCAGGGTGGCCAGCAGCTGGGCCGCCGTACGGGCGGGGAGCTTGGGCCGGCCGGAGGCGGAGGCGGAAACGGTGTTGGTCAGCGACGCGACTGCGACGGCGGCGGCGACGCCACCCGGCACCGCCCAGCGGAGTCGGCTCGAGGTGAGAAGTCTGCTCATGCACTCACTATCTGCTTCGACGCCCAGAACGCCATGGGGTGATCGCGTGCCTCTCAGCGCCGTCACAGGTACACCGCCGGTTCTAAGGTGTGGGCAGATCACGGAGGTGACGGGTGCGGCTTCTTCTCGTCGAGGACGAGCAGCGCATGGCGGCGGCGATGCAGCGCGGCCTGGTCCACGCCGGGTTCACGGTCGACGTCGCGCACGACGGTGTACGCGGCTTCGCGATGGCCTGCGAGGTCACGTACGACGCCATCGTGCTCGACGTCATGCTGCCCGGACTGTCCGGCTACGAGATCACCAAGCGGCTGCGGGCGCGCGGGGTCTGGACGCCGATCCTGCTGGCCTCGGCCAAGGACGGTGAGTACGACCAGGCCGACGGCCTCGACCTCGGTGCCGACGACTACCTCACCAAGCCGTTCTCGTTCGTCGTGCTGCTGGCCCGGCTCCGGGCCCTGCTGCGCAGGAGTGCCGAGCCCCGGCCGGTGACCCTGATCGTCGGCGTGCTCGAGCTGGACCCGGCCGCCCGTTCGGTCGCGGTCCAGGGGGTTGTCGTCGACCTGACCGCGCGTGAGTTCGCGATGCTGGAGTACCTCATGCGCCGGCCCGGTGTGGTGGTCACCAAGGCCGAGCTGCTCGCCCATGTCTGGGACACCCCCGAGATCGACGCCAACGCGGTGGAGGTCTACGCCGGCTATCTGCGGCGCAAGCTCGGCCGCGAGCACCTCGAGACCGTACGGGGTGCCGGCTACCGGTTGCGTGCCGTGAACAGATGAGCGGGCACCCGTTCAAGGGCCTGGCCCACCGGTCGCTCCGTGTCCGGGTCACCGTGGTCGCGACGGCTGTGCTGGCGATCGGTCTGCTGGCCGGAACTCTCGTGCTGGCAAGGCTTTTCGTTGCCGCACGGGTGGACGCGGTGGACAGCTCGGTACGCGCGGAGGCCCAGCGCATCGACCAGCTGCTGGCCGGGGGCGACCTCCCGACGACCCTTCCGGCACCGCTCGGCAGCACCGTCCTGGCACAGGTGGTGGACAGCGCCGGCACGGTGCTGGCGACGACCAGCTCGGCGTCGCCCGTCCTCGAGATCATCCCGATCGAGCAGACCCAGGTCAGTGGTGCCGACCACACCTACACGGCCACGTCGAGCAGCCTCGGGGGGAAGAGCTTCCGGGTCGACGTGCGGTCCGCGGCCTATCTGGACACCCGCGTGGTCATCCTCGTCGCCGTCCCGTTCACCGACGTGGCAGACACGCTGAACGCGCTGCACCGGGTGATCCTGGTCGTGCTGCCGCTGGTGCTCCTGGCGGCTGCGGCCGCCACCTGGCTCGCGGTCGGCTCGGCACTGCAGCCGGTCGACGAGCTCAGGGCCGCGGCCGATGCCGTCGTCGCGAGCAGCGGCCCCGCCGCGCCCCGGCTGGCCGTACCCGCTGGTGCGGTCGAGCTGAGACGCCTGGGCGAGACCCTCAACCGGATGCTGGCCCGGGTGCACGGCGCCGGCGAGCAGCAGCGCGCGTTCATCGCCGATGCCGCGCACGAGCTGCGTTCCCCGCTCGCCTCGGTGCTCACCCAGCTCGAGGTCGCCCTTTCCACACCGACCTCCGCCGAGGAGTGGCCGGTGATCGCAGCCGATGTGTTCGCCGACGCCGAACGGCTCCGCCGGATCGCCGATGACCTGCTGCTGCTGGCAAAGCTGGATGCTGGGGCGCCGGCCGGTCACGGTCTCGTCGACGTCCGCGAGCTGGTCTCCGTCGCCGGCCCGCCTCTCGAGGTGCACGGCGACGCCCAGGCGCTGAGCCGGCTCTTCGACAACCTGGTGACCAACGCCGGCAAGTACGCGACGACCGTGCGGATCTCCGCCGTCCAGGACGGCCCGTCCGTCGTCGTGCACGTCGACGATGACGGCCCGGGGGTGCCGGTTGCCGACCGTGAGCGGGTGTTCGAAAGGTTCGTCCGGCTCGACTCCGCGCGCAGCCGGGACGAGGGCGGCACCGGTCTGGGGTTGGCCATCGCCCGGGCGATCGCGCGGGCGCACGGCGGTGATGTGCTGCTCGGTGACTCGCCACTCGGCGGGCTGCGGGCATCCGTGCGGCTGCCACTGGCCCAGCAGCCGGCTCCGGGGTTCGGTCGGTTGTCGGCGGGGAAGCACGGTCCCTGACGAAAGGACTGCCATGAACGCCCCCTCCGCCGGAACGGCTCGCCAAGCCGCCAACTCGCCGGTTGTCGATCGCCTGGGCCGGATCGGCTTCGCCGCGCGAGGAACGACCTACCTGCTGATGGGCTGGATCGCACTCCAGCTGGGTCTGGGCCACCACCCTCAGGCCCAGGCGAACCAGCGCGGCGCCTTCGAAGAGCTCGCCCGGCAGTCGTACGGGAGCTGGCTGCTGTGGCTGATGGTGATCGGTCTCGCCAGCTACGCGGTCTTCCGTGCCACCAACGCGATCTGGGGCGAGCGCGGCGAGTCCGGCGGGGTGAAGAAGCTGGCCAAGCGGATCGGCTCGGCGGTTCGCGCGGTCATCTACGCAGTGCTTGCCTACGGCGCATGGACGGTGCTCCAGCACCGGCACTCCACCGCCGGCATCGGCAGCGGGGCCGGCCTGATGAAGCACTCCTACGGGCGCTGGCTGGTGG
>JAWWOL010000175.1:0-5328 GCA_033851695.1 Frankiales bacterium | reverse complement strand
CGTGCGGTCCAGGCCTGGCAGACCGAGCCGGCCATCGAGATCCTCGGCAATCTCGCAGCGGAACGGCTGTCCATCGTGTCGTTCGTCGTGCGCTCGCCCAGTGGCCGCTACCTGCACCACAACTTCGTGGTGGCGGTGCTCAACGACCTGTTCGGCATCCAGTCCCGAGGTGGCTGCTCGTGCGCCGGCCCGTACGGGCACCACCTGCTCGGCATCGACCTCGACCGCTCCGAGGAGCTCACCCGGGAGATCGCCGGCGGCTGCGAGGGGATCAAGCCGGGATGGGTGCGGGTCAACTTCAACTACTTCATCTCCCCGGCGGTGTTCGACTACCTCCTCGAAGCCGTGATCATGGTGGCGCGCGAGGGCTGGCGGCTGCTGCCCGACTACCGGTTCGAGCCGGCCAGCGGCATGTGGCGGCACCACCTCGGGCCCGCCGAGCCGCCGATGCGGCTGACCGACGTCGCCTACGACGCGGACGGGACCATGCACTACCCGAGGCATCCGGCCACGGCCGGGGAGTCCGAGCTGGCCGGCTACCTCGACGCGGCGCGGACGTTGTTCGCGGCGGCCTCCGACGTGGACCTGTCCGAGCACGCCGCGCACGTGTCGGCCGACTTCGATCACCTGCGCTGGTTCGACCTGCCGGCCGTCTGCCTGCCCTAGCCCAACAGGGTCCTCGCGTTGCGCGCGGTCCGGATGATGACAACGGCCCAGGCGGCCACCAGCGCGACGTACAGTGCCACCGCTGACCACGAGAAGACGTCCAGTCCGGTACGGGCAGCCAGCGCGCTGGTCCCCGTGACCACGGTGCCGACCGGGAACGTGAAGGACCACCACGCGAGGCTGAACGGCAGTCCGGTCCTGAGCGTCTTCGTCGTGATGGCCAGGGCGATCGCCAACCACATCAAGGCAAATCCCCACGCTGCCAGGCCATAGAGCCGGGCCAAAGGTGCTGCTGACGGATCGACGCCGGCCAAGCCGTTGGCCGCGGCGATCGACTGACCGACCGGCCCCAGCAGGATCCACAGCGTCGGAACTGCTGCGGCCGCACCGACGCCGTGCTGTGCGAGTCGCCCCCAGACCAGGCCGATGACGATGATGCTCGCGACCAGAGAGAGGCCGAACATGCTCCAGCACAAGGAGACCAGCGTCTCGCGCAGCTGACCGGCAGCGAGATGCTCTGCCAGCAGGGCCCCGGTGGTGGCAGACACCATGGGCGGCACGACCGGCATCAGCCAGCCACCGAACGCCGCGTCCGGCGGGTTGTCGTGCCGGGTGAAGGCGACGTACGGGACCAGCGCCGCACAGGCCAGACCGCCTGCTGTGCCGAGGATCCACAGCACCCAGTCGATCACCAAGGCAGCGTTGAGACCGATGAGATCTCGGCCGAGCAGCAAGGTGCCGGCCCCGACGGTCAGCACCGCCATCGCGGGAGCGCCGTAGAAGTGGCCGGCCACCCGGTCGCTGAGGTAGGACCGCGCCTGCGCCGGCTGGAGAACCCAGTGGGCAGCGGTCGCCGCCGTGAGAGCAACCAGCATCACCGCGGCCAGAACCCATACGCCCAAGGCAAAGGTGTGCAGTCCCCGCACCTGATGGGGAAGTGTGGCCGCCGCCGTGGCCACGATGCCCGTACCCATCACGGAGGCGAACCAGTTGGGCCCGAAGGTCATAGGCCGGGTCGGTTGCGGCCGGGTCAGTGGCCGCTCAAGGGTCATCGTCATGCTTCGAGCCTGCGTCGGCCCGACGTGCACGGGTAGGCGCGGCGTCGTGATGGACCCATAACCAATGCTGATGTTTCGACATAGAGTTGACTGATGAGCCTCACCCACGTGCCTGACCTGGACTCGCTCGTGCTGTTGATCCGGGTGTCGGCCACCGGCAGCCTCGGCCAGGCCGCGGCCGAGCACGGCATCAGCCAGCCGGCGGTGTCTGCCCGGGTCAAGAGCATGGAGCGGCTGGTCGGTTTCCCGCTGGTCTCCCGCAGCGCACGCGGGTCGACGCTGACCGCGGAAGGAGCGCTGCTGGCCGGCTGGGCACGCGAGGTGCTGCACGCCGCCGACATCCTCGACGCCGGCATCGCCTCGCTGAGGCAGGACCGCCAGACCAGGCTGCGCGTGGCGGCCAGCCTGACCGTCGCGGAGTACCTCCTCCCGCGCTGGCTGGTCCGGCTGGCCGCGAGTCACCCGGACACGGCGGTACAGCTGTCCGCGATGAACTCCGCCGAGGTCGCGGTCGAGGTCCTCAACGGCGGCGTGGACCTGGGCTTCGTCGAGGGGCCGAGGGTCCCTGCCGGGCTCGACTCGCAGGTGGTCGGTCGTGACCGGCTCGTGGTCGTGGTTCCGCCGGCCCATCCCTGGGCCAGGCTGCGCCGGCCGCTCGACCCGGTGACCCTCGCGCACACCCGGCTGGTCCAGCGTGAGCCGCTGTCCGGTACGCGGACCGCACTCGAGCTGGCGCTGCGGTCCTCCGCACCCTTGGCCACGCCGCTGCTCGAGCTGTCGTCGAGCAGCGCGGTTCGCGGAGCGGTCGCCGCCGGAGCCGGCCCGGCCGTGCTGAGCGACCTCGCCGTACGGGACGACGTCGCTGCCGGGCGAGTGGTCGCCGTACCCGTACGCGACCTGGACCTCACACGGTCGCTTCGGGCGGTGTGGCCGCGCGGGCAGCGGCCGACCGGATCAGCGCGCGACCTGCTGACCATCACGCGGACCACCGGCCCGGCCGGGTCGGTGGGCCGGCCGAAGACCGGTGACGGCAAGATGGGCCCATGAAGGTAGTCGTCCCCTGGCCAGTGGCCGACCAGCAGTCAGCACCCATGCCCGAGGGGGTCGAGCTGGTGCCGTGGATCGACGGTGACCCGCCGGCAGAGGCCCTCGACGCGCCGTTCGTGATGGCGCCCTACTCTGCCGGGAAGCCTGGCAGGTTGGCGATGTTCACCGGTTTGCAGGTGGTCCTGAGCCAGAGCGCCGGCGTCGACTGGGTGATCAGGCAGGTTCCCGCCGGGGTCGTCCTGTGTGATGCCAGCGGCGTTCATGACCGCAGCACCTCCGAGTGGGTGCTCACGGCGATCCTGACCTCGATCCGCGAGATCCCGCGGTTCGTCCGCCAGCAGGACGCGCACGTCTGGCAGGCCAAGGACACCACCGAGCTGGCCGGGCGCCGGGTCCTCATCGTCGGTTACGGCTCCATCGGCTCCGCCATCGAGCGCCGACTGGCCGGGTTCGAGGTCGAGATCACCAAGGTCGCCCGCCGGGCCAGGACCGGCGTGCACGCCATCGACGAGTTGCCGGACCTGCTCCCGTACGCCGATGTGGTCGTGGTCATCGTGCCGCTGACCGAGCAGACCCGCGGCCTGGTGGACGCCGGTTTCCTGGCCGGGTTGCCGGACGGTGCCTTGCTGGTCAACGCCTCGCGGGGTCCCGTCGTCGTCGCCGACGCGCTGCTGGCCGAGCTGACCAGCGGTCGGATCACCGCAGCCATCGACGTGACGGACGAGGAGCCGCTGCCGGCCGACAACCCGTTGTGGCAGGCGCCGGGCCTGCTGCTCACGCCGCACATCGGCGGCGACACGACCAACTATCGCGGCCGGCTGCACCGTCTCGTACGGGACCAGGTCGTCCGCCATCTCGCCGGGGAGCCGCTGACCAACGTGGTCGAGGACGGCTACTGAGCAACGGGCTGCACGGAATCGTCGGCCGCCTCCACGGGTTGACGCCAGTGCCCTGACCCCGCGCCGAGGAGCCCCCGCATGAGTCTCTACGACATCCCGCTGACGACGCTCGCCGGTGAACCGGCCACCCTCGCCGAGCACAAGGGCAAGGTGTTGCTGCTCGTCAACGTGGCGTCGAAGTGCGGGCTCACGCCGCAGTACGAGGGCCTCGAGCGGCTGCAGCAGCGGTTCGGCGAGCGCGGTTTCTCCGTCCTCGGATTCCCGAGCAACCAGTTCGGCGGCCAGGAGCCGGGCACGTCGGAGGAGATCGCGGAGTTCTGCTCGGCGACCTACGGGGTGTCGTTCCCGATGTACTCCAAGATCGACGTCAACGGTCCGGGACGGCATCCGCTCTATGCCGAGCTGACCGCGATCCCCGATGCTGCAGGGGTTGCCGGGGACGTGCAGTGGAACTTCGAGAAGTTCCTCGTCGGTCCGGACGGTGAGCTGCTCGCCCGGATCCGCCCGCAGACCGTTCCGGAGTCCGACGAGGTGGTCTCGGTCATCGAGTCCCATCTGCCGGGATAGGCCCGGTCTCCCGCTCGGCCTTGATCGGCGCGGACGTAGCATGGGGCGGCCCGCTAAGAGAGGTAGCCCCGACGTGACCGAGCAGACCCCGACCGTCGACCACAAGCCGCGCAGCCGTGACGTCACCGACGGCATCGAGAAGGCCGCGTCGCGCGGCATGCTCCGTGCCGTCGGCATGGGGGACGACGACTGGGTCAAGTCGCAGGTCGGCGTCGCGTCGTCCTGGAACGAGATCACGCCGTGCAACCTGTCGCTCAAGCGGCTGGCCCAGCGGGTCAAGGACGGCGTGCACGAGGCCGGCGGGTTCCCGCTCGAGTTCGGCACGATCTCGGTCTCCGACGGCATCTCGATGGGCCACGAAGGGATGCACTTCTCGCTGGTCTCCCGCGAGGTGATCGCCGACTCGGTCGAGGTCGTGATGAGCGCCGAGCGGCTCGACGGGTCCGTACTGCTGGCGGGTTGTGACAAGTCGCTGCCCGGCATGCTGATGGCCGCTGCCCGGCTCGACCTGTCGTCGGTCTTCCTCTACGCGGGCGCCACCCTGCCGGGCAAGCTCGACGGCGAGGACATCACGATCATCGACGCGTTCGAGGGCGTCGGTGCCTGCGTCGCCGGGCGCATCTCGCGCGAGCGCCTCGACGAGATCGAGCGCAACATCTGTCCCGGCGAGGGCGCCTGCGGCGGCATGTACACCGCCAACACCATGGCCTCCGCCGCCGAGGCGATGGGCATGTCGATGCCCGGGTCCGCCTCGCCGCCGGCCCCGGACCGCCGTCGCGACGAGTACGCCGTCGCGTCCGGCCATGCGGTGGTCGGCCTGCTCAACAGCGGGATCACCGCCCGGCAGATCATGACCAAGGAGGCGTTCGAGAACGCGATCACCGTGGTGATGGCCCTCGGCGGCTCGACCAACGCGGTGCTGCACCTGCTGGCGATCGCCCGGGAGGCCCGGGTCGACCTCACGCTCGACGACTTCAACCGGATCGGCGACCGCACCCCACACCTCGCCGACGTCAAGCCGTTCGGCCGGTTCGTGATGACCGACATCGACGGCATCGGCGGCATCCCGGTCGTGATGAAGGCGCTGCTCG
>JAWWOL010000167.1:0-8188 GCA_033851695.1 Frankiales bacterium | reverse complement strand
GCTGGTGGGCGTTGCCGGTGCTGATCCTGCCGCTGCTGACGACGCAGTTCTCGTTCCGTCGCTACGCCCAGATCCGGTCGACCTACCGGCAGACCATCCGGGCGCTGTCCAAGATCACCGAGGTCGGCGGCTACGTGCACGACGGCCACTCGATCCGGGTGTCCGCCCTGGCGGTGTCCACCGGCCGCGAGGTTGGGCTCACGGAGACCGAGCTGCTCGACCTCGAGTACGCGGCACTGATGCACGACATCGGCCAGCTGTCCCTCGCCGAGCCGATCCCGCGCGGATCGACCCTGACGGTCACGCCGGCGGAGCGCAAGCGGATCGCGTCGATGGGCGCCGAGATCATCCGCAGCAGCGGCACGCTGGACAGGGTCGCGGTCATCGTCGAGCGCCAGTCCGACCCCTACCGCCGCAACCGCCGCCCAGCCGATGACACGCTGCCGGTCGCGAGCCGGATCATCAAGGCCGCCAGCGCGTACGACGACCTGGTCTCGGTGGCGCCCGAGGACCCCCGCTGCCGGGCCGACGCGGTCGAGCGGCTGCGCCTGGGGATGGCCTACGAGTACGACCCGCGCGTCGTCGAGGCGCTGGCGCGCGTGGTGTCCCGTACTGCGTCCTCCGGCGTGCCGATCGCCGCGCTGCCGTCGTCGGGTCGCCGCCCGCTCTGACCCCACAGCAAGCCGGTCACCAGCAGCAGGCCGAGTCCCGAGGCCACGAGCACGTCGCCAGGGCTGAGCACCTCGGGGAACCACGGCATCGGCACCGGTACGACATCCGTCAGGGGCCGCAGCGTCGTGCCCTGGGAGCCGACCACGTGCCGTGCGTCCAGCCCCGCCGCGATGTCGGTCAGGTCGATGCCCGCGCGGTCGGCGGCCCAGCGCGACACGGGCATGGCGCCGTTGCTGAGTACGGCGACCAGGTTGAGCAGCAGGCCGGCAGCGACCAGCGGCACGCCAGGCAGCGCCGTGTTGCTGACCAGGAAGCCGGCCAGCAGGGCCACGGCGGCGAGGGAACCGATCTCGTAGCCGGCCGACCAGCCACTCGTACGAGCCAGCAGCGATCCGGCCAGCTGGCACCCGATCGCGGCCAGAAGCAGCCGCCAGCCGGTCAGCGGGACCCGGGTGAGGGCAGCCGGCCGCCCGCCCGCCGCCAGCCCGATCAGCGCGGCGAGGACCAGGACGACCGTCACCAGAGCCACGCCGCTAGTCTCCCCTGGTGGTCGCCCGCAGGCGCGGGGCCACGCAGGGCGGCAGGCAAGTCACTGGACGAAGGGTCGGTAGCGCAGTGTTCGAGACGGTTCTGGTGGCCAACCGGGGTGAGATCGCCCGGCGGGTGATCCGCAGCATCCAGCGCGCAGGCGCCCGGGCGGTGGCGGTCTACTCCGAGGCGGATGCGGACCTGCCCTACGTGCACGAGGCGGACGAGGCGGTCCTGCTCGGAGCTGCGCCGCCGGCCGACTCCTACCTCGACGTCGCCAAGGTCATCGAGGCCGCCAAGCAGACCGGTGCCCAGGCGATCCACCCCGGCTACGGCTTCCTGGCGGAGAACGCGGCCTTCGCCCAGGCGGTCGCCGACGCGGGCATGACCTGGATCGGGCCGTCCCCGGAGTGCATTCGCTCGATGGGCGACAAGATCAGTGCCCGCAACCTGATGGCCGCCGCGGGTGTCCCGGTCGCGGCTGGCACCCCCGAGCCGGTGGGTGAGGTCGAGGTCGCCGTCTCCGAGGCCGCTCGCATCGGCTACCCGGTCATGGTGAAGGCCTCCGCCGGTGGCGGTGGGATCGGCATGAGCGTCGCCCACGACGAGGCGGGGCTCCGGTCGGCGTTCGAGACCGCCCGTACCAGGGCCGAGCGGTTCTTCGGCAACCCGGCGATCCTGCTCGAGCGCTACCTGCCCAACGCCCGGCACGTCGAGGTGCAGATCCTCGGGCTGGCCGACGGGCGGGTCGTGGCCCTTGGCGAGCGCGACTGCTCGGTCCAGCGCCGGCACCAGAAGGTCGCCGAGGAGAGTCCCTCGCCGGGTGTCTCACCCGAGCTGCGCGCCCGGATGCTCGCCGCCGCGGTCAAGGCCGGCGAGGCGGTGGGCTACCGCAATGCGGGCACCGTCGAGTGCCTGGTCTCGGGCGAGGACTTCGTGTTCCTCGAGATGAACACCCGGCTGCAGGTCGAGCACCCGGTCACCGAGATGGTCACCGGCCTCGACCTGGTCGACGCGCAGCTGCGGATCGCCGCCGGCGAGGACGTCGTGTTCGACCCGGACACAATCACCGTCACCGGGCACGCGATCGAGCTGCGGGTCTATGCAGAGGATCCCAAGCGGTTCCTGCCGAGTCCTGGGGCGATCAGCGTCTGGACCGAGCCGTCAGGGGAGGGCGTCCGCGTCGACGCCGGCTACGCCGCGGGCACCACCGTCACGCCCCACTACGACCCGCTGCTGGCCAAGCTCTGCGTGTGGGGTGCCGACCGCGACGAGGCGCTCGCGCGTGCCCGTACGGCGGTCGCCGGGTTCGAGGTCGTCGGGCCCAAGACCAACCTGCCGTTCTTCCTCGAGCTGCTGGCCGACGAGGGCTTCGTGAGCGGGCACTACGACACCGGGCTGATCGACACGATGCGGGCACCCAAGCCCCGATAGAGCGTTCATGGTTGGATCTGCCCCGTACCCGAATCGCCGAGAGGAGCCCCCGTGGCCGAGGAAGTCCGCGCAGAGATGGTCGCGAACGTCTGGAAGGTGCTGGTCGCCGCGGGTGACACGGTCGAGGACGGTGACACTCTCGTCATCCTCGAGTCGATGAAGATGGAGATCCCGGTCATCGCCGAGACCTCCGGCAGCGTTGCGGAGCTCCGGGTCAACGAGGGCGACGTCGTCCAGGAAGGCGACATCATCGCCGTCATCGAGTAGCACCGGGCGCCGCGCCTGGGTTTGCGCGCGGCGCCCGGTCCTGCCTCACTCCTCAGGAGATGGTGAACGGGGCAGTCGCCGCCACGTCGTACGGGGTCGTGGTGTTGGTGTCGAGCTGCACCATGTAGTCGCCGGGCTCGACCGTCGGTGGCCCGGAGGCGTTGATGTCTCCCGCCGTCTCGGCCAACGTGGAGACCGGGAACGAGACGTGCACGACCTGGGACTGGCCGGCGGGGACGGCCACCCTCGCGAACCCGACCAGACGCTGCGGGGGCACGACGACGGCGCTGACCGGCTGGGCCACGTACACCGGCACGATGTCGATGCCGTCCCGCGTCCCGGTGTTGGCCACGGTGAAGGTGGCCGTCGCGGTGCCGTGCCGGGACACCTGCGGTGTCACCGACAAGCCGCTGGTCTGGAACGCGGTGTAGGAGAGGCCGAACCCGAAGGGGTACAGCGGGTTGTAGGCGTGGCCTTGGCCGGAGCCGGTCCCGGGCAGCTGGTCGAAGAACTTCGGCTGGTCGCCCAGGGGTGACGGTGCCGTGCCGTTGAAGTCCCCGCCGACGGTCGCGGCGTCCGACGGCCAGCTGATCGGCAGCTTGCCGCTCGGGTTGACCTTGCCGAAGATCGCGTCCGCGACGGCCTGGCCGGCCTCCGTGCTGCCCTGGTAGGCCATCACGATGCCGTCGGCCTGCTCAGCCGCTGGGCCGAGGCCCACCGGGCGGCCGGCAAGCACGACGACGATCACCGGCTTGCCCGTGGCCTCGAGTGCCGCGATCAACGCCTGCTGGTCGGGCGGGAGTGCCGGCGCCGGGTTGTCACCCAGTCCCTCGGCGTAGGCCTTCTCACCCACCGCCACGACGTAGGCGCTGGCGCCACCCGCCATCGACAGTGCGGTCGCCTGGTCAGGTGCGTACACCGCCTGGGAGTCCTCGGCGATGATGCCCTGCTGGACGGTCGTACCCGGCGGAATCTGGTTGGCCGGCCCCATGCAGCAGACGTGGCCGGCACCGAACACCCCTTGCCAGCTGACACTCCAGCCGCCGAGCTGGTTGGTCATCGAGTCGGCGCTCGGGCCGGTGACGACGACCTTGCCGGTGGAGGAGAGCGGCAGCACGTTGTTCTGGTTGCGCAGCAAGGTGATTGACTCCTGCGCGGCCTTCAGCGTGAGGTCGCGGCCAGCTGTCACCGCAGCGTTAGCTGCTCCGGCATCGACACAGGCGACGGCCGGGTTCTTGGCGCACGCCTGGTCGAACAGGCCGAGCTGGAACTTCAAGGTGAGGATCCGGCGCACCGCCTGGTCGATCCGGGCCTTGGAGATCTTCCCCGTCGCCACGTCCTGCAGGATCGCGGCCTGCCACTGGTCGGGGTTGGTGACCTCCATGCTCATGTCGACGCCGGCGTTGACGGCCAGGGCGATCGCGCCGGCCAGGTCAGGTGCGACGTGATAGGCGGACTGCAGGGCCGGCACGTCCTGGTAGTCGCTGATGACGACGCCCTTGAAGCCCAGCTGGCCGCGCAGGATGTCCGTCAGCAGGTAGTGCGACGCTGTCGCCGGGACGCCGTTGATCGACCCGGAGTTGACCATCACGGTTCTCGCTCCGGCGTCGATACCGGCGTCGTACGGAGGCAGCAGCACGCTTTGCAGGTAGTTCATCGGCAGCAGCGCCTCGTTGCGGTCGTGACCGTTGATGGACTGCGAGTACCCGGCGAAGTGCTTGACCGTCGCGGTGACGCGGAGGGAGTTCGAGCCACTGGGGGTCTGCAGGCCGCGCACGTTGGCGGCACCCATGGCGGACGCCAGGACAGGCTCCTCGGCCCACGTCTCATAGGTCCGGCCCCACCGGTTGTCCCGGGCCAGGTCCTGGACGGGCGCGAAGTCCCACACCCACCCGGTGGCCTGGAGGGCTTGCGCGGTGGCCGCACCACCGGCCTGCGCAGCCGAGGGGTCCCACGTGGCACCCATGCCGATCGACTGCGGGAACAGCGGTGCCTGCCACGGGTGGCCGAAGCCGTGCACCGCGTCGACACCGAAGATCAGGGGGATGTGCAGCCGCGAGTGCTGGATGGCGTACTGCTGGATCGTGTTGTACTCGTTCGCCCAGTCCAGACCGGTGTTGCCCACGCCGCCGCCGCCGGTGGTGTCAGGTGGGTTGTCGGTGCCACCGGCCAGCACGGAGCCGGTGAAGTTGTCCACGAGCGCACTGTGCATGCAGTCGGTGTTGGGCATGCTGAAGCCGCTGCCTCCGCAGTTGGTCTTGCCCAGGTCTGTCGTGACGTTGTCGACCAGCTGCTGGTCCATCTGCCCCACCTTCTCGGGCAGGGTCATTGCGTGGAGCAGGCTGTTCACCCGAACCGCGACCGGCTTTCCCGCATCCATCCAGGGGCTCCTCGCAGCGGTGCCGCTGACCTGCCCGGCCACCGCCGGGAAGCTGAGGCTCAGGGCGCCGACCACGCCGACAGCACCCAGCACCACCCGTTTGGTCCCACGCTCGCCATGGAGACGATGGAAACGGCGGAGACGGTGGGGACGATTGAGGCGCGAAAGAGACATGATGCCCTCCGTTCGACGAAAGGGGTAAAAAGGGCGAAGCCCTTCATCCACCCACCACGCGCCCGGAGTCAACCCTCGGCAACGACGTACCGGCATCGTTTCCGGCCATTGCCCGCAATTGCCGAGGTCCGCGAGTTCGCCCCGCTGTCCGCCGGGCGCAACCTGGGCCGGCTTCGGTCGGCGGCGTCGCCAGGCAGCGGGAGATGATTCCGTAGGCCGTACGGGTCAAGGCGACGGCTGCGACCGCCGAACAATCCCTTGTGACCTCAACGATCGAGCCCTTCCTGCGTGCCCTAGTCGAGTGTGGCGGCTCCGACCTGCACTGCAAGGTGGGCAGCCCCCCGCGGGTGCGGATCGACGGCCGCCTGCGCAAGCTGCAGACCCGGGACCTGGCGGCGGCAGACACCGAGCTGATGGTCTCCGAGGTCCTGCGTGCTGACCTGGTCGACGAGTTCAACCGCACCAACGAGGCCGACTTCGCCTACTCGCTGCCCGGCGTCGGGCGGTTCCGGGTCAACGCGTTCCGTTCCCGTGGCTCTGCCGGCCTGGTCTTCCGCCGGGTCAGCGTCGGCGCCATCCCGCTGTCCGACCTCGGCCTGCCGCCGGTCCTCCAGCAGCTCGCGCTGGAGCCCCGCGGACTGGTGCTGGTGACCGGCCCGACCGGGTCGGGCAAGACCACCACGCTGGCCGGCATGATCGACCACATCAACACCACCCGCGAGGTGCACGTGGTCACCATCGAGGACCCGATCGAGGTCCTGCACTTCGACAAGATGGCCATGATCAACCAGCGTGAGGTCCGGGTCGACACCGAGGACTTCCCGACCGCCCTGCGTGCCGCCATGCGCCAGGACCCGGACGTCATCCTGGTCGGCGAGATGCGTGACCACGAGACGGTGAAGGCCGCGTTGGCCGCCTCCGAGACCGGTCACTTCGTCATGTCGACGCTGCACACCACCGACGCCCAGGAGACCATCAACCGGGTCATCGACTTCTTCCCGCCGCACGAGCAGAAGCAGGTACGCCTGGCGCTGGCCGGCGCGCTCCGCGGCATCATCTGCCAGCGGCTGGTGCCCCGCGCCGACGGTGAGGGCCGCTGCGTGACGATGGAGATCGCGATCAACACCGGTCGCATTGCCGACGCCATCGCCGATCCGGACAAGACGTCGACGATCGGCGCGCTCATCGCCGAAGGCGCGTACTACGGGATGCAGACCTTCGACCAGCACCTGGTCACCCTGATCCGGGACGGGGTCGTCTCGCTCGACGCCGCGATGGCAGCCTCGACCTCGCCGCACGACCTCACGGTCGAGCTGCGCCGCCTGGGCCTGGTCGCCTGACCGTCCTCGGCCAACTCTCGGCCCGGCGGCTAGTGCACCTCGACGACTCCCATCATGCCGGCGTCCTCGTGCATGGCGACGTGGCAGTGATAGACGGTGCGGCCCTTGTTGGCCGTGAACGGCACCGCGAGGCGTACGGTCTGGCCGGGCTGGACCACGACCACGTCGCGCCAGGCGGGGAACGGCTCCGGCACCTGGCCTCGGCGGATCACCTGGAACGGCCACGTGTGCAGGTGGAACGGGTGCTCCACCCCAGTGGTGTTGACGATGTCCCAGACCTCGAGCGCGCCGGCCTTGACGTGCTGGTCGACCCGGTTCGGGTTGAACAGTCGCCGGTCGAGGCGGAACACCCCGCCGGCCGCCTGCTCCAGGACGATCCTGCGGAACGGGGCATGTGCGGGCGGGCGGAGCACGGGCACGTGCCCCAGGGCTCCGGGCCGTGGCCGGCGGGCGACCGTGGCCGGCCCGGTCAGCAGCAGCTGGCTGACTCCGTCGTCCGCCGTGACCAGCGCGGCGGGGGCGACCATCGCGTCGACGAGCACCTCGGCCCGCTCGCCCGCGCCGAGGGTGAGTGACGTCAGCCGTACCGGGTGGTTGACGAAGCCGGCGTCCGTCGCGACGAGCCACATCGGTCGACGCTGCCCGGCGCCGGGACCGGAGGTCTGGCGCAGGCGCAGGGTGAGCGTGCGCCCCACTCCGGCGTTGATCAGCCGCAGTCGGACCATCGGCGTCCTGCCGGCCAGCGTCGGGGTGGGGGCGCCGTTGACGAGCACCTCGTTCTGGTCCAACCGGGTGCTCAGCAGCACCAGGTGGTCCTCGCAGCCCGCGAGCGGCGCCGGGAGATGAGCAGGGTCGACGATCATCGGCCCGGTGAGGCCGCGCGCCATCTGTCCCGCGACCGAGCCGTGCAGATGCGGGTGGTACCAGTAGGTCGCCGCCGAGCCCTTCGGCAGCCGGAACCGGTAGGTCCGGTTCGTCCCGTGGTGCACGTGCGCGAAGGGCGCGTCGACGGGTGGCGGGATCCGCAGCCCGTGCAGGTGCAGGTTGCTCATCGCGCCGCTCCGGTTGCGGAAGATGATCCGCGCAGCATGTCCCTCGGTCAGCCGGATCACGGTGCCGGGGAAGAAGTTGTTGTACGCCAGGGGTTGTGGCGCAAGTGCGCCGCTTTCGACGTTGGCCCGTGGCAGGGGCGCGGCGGTGAGGTAACCGGTCCGGATGCCGGCGGGACCCCGGAACATCCGCAGCTCCGGCAGCTTGCGCAGCGGTTCGCCGGGCAGCGGCCCTGGCAGCGGCACGATGAACGACGCCTCGGCGCTGGAGTCGCTGCCCACCAGCTGGGGGGTCATCCACGCGGCGGTGCCCATGGCTGCCAGGCCGAGCAGCTGCCGCCGGT
>JAWWOL010000116.1:0-5508 GCA_033851695.1 Frankiales bacterium | reverse complement strand
CGCTGGCCAGCAGCAGGACCGGACTGCGCAGTCCAGCGACCAGCCGCGGCGTCCTCACCCGCGTCACCACACCCCGCAGGATCACCAGGTCTGGCAGCAGTTGTGAGCCGGAGGTCTTGGCCACATGAAGGACCGGGTCGGTGGTAACCGTGACGTCGACGCTGACCCGATCAGCCGCCCGCGCCATCGCCGGCAGCGGCCCCGCCCGGACAGCGGCCACGTGCAGCCCACCGCTCGCGGCCCCGGCGACCAGCGCCGCGAACAGCATCACCAGCAGCCGGCGTCGGATCAGCCAGGCGGCCGCACCGCAGAGAATGCCTGCGGCGCAGGCAATCCCGGACCATCGAGTCGGCGCACCAGTGGACCACCAACAGGCCGCCCATGCGGTCAGGGCAGGCACGAGCAGGCGCAGGTCGATGACACGACCTTCGCCCTGCGGTTCGAACCCGAGCACTGACATGGGGCCGACGCTAGGCAGCCGAGGAGTCGACGGCATCAGCAGAACTGCGCCTGTGGAGGGAAACCCGGGGTGTGGACGAACCGGCGAAAGCGTCGGCACCGACTGCTACGGCCGGCGAATCACCGCGCTCGGTGGCTCCCGAGCTCCACAGCTTCCGCGCCGCCCGCACGGCCTCCCTGCGGCTGCTGGAGAGCAGGCACACTACTAGGGCCTACTGCTGAGTGGAGGTGTGAGTGAACGTCTTGGGGACCGCTCCTGCGCGGACGTCCTGGTCGAAGATCACCGGGCTGGTGCGCGCCAGGAGGGTCGTGGAGGAACTCGCCTTCCTGGACTTCACGGTGGACGCCGTCCCGTTGCGCGAGCTCGTGACGGACCCGAGGGAACCCCCGAACCCGGCACGGGAGATGACGCGCCTGTGCGAGGCGTGGCCCGAGGAGGCCGAGCACGGGCTGCGGCGGCTACTCGGGGAGGAGCCGGCGGACTTCGCGGGTGGGCGGGTCGCGCTCCTGGTGTGCCGCATCGACGCCGACCTCGGATGCGCGGCCGTCAGCGCCACCCTCGCGCGCGGAGACGGCTGGGTTGAGTGGCGTGACCTCGGCTGGCAAGTCAGCCACGAGCCATTCGATGTGGCTCGGAACCGCCTCGACCCGCCGATGAGCTTCCGGTTCGAGGCAGACGCGTACGACCTGGTTCTGCGCGACCGCCTGGAGCATTTCCGTGGCCTGGCGGCCCGGCGGGGAGGAGCTCCTGCCGACCGGCGGTGGCCGAACCCGCTCAAACGCCGGTGCTGGCCGCGGCCATGACCTGGAGCCAGGCCTGCGTGCTCGGAACTAGCCGATCAGCCAGCCGTCTGGGGCGGCCAGCTCGTCGGCCTCGGCCGGTCCCCAGCTGCCGCGCGGGTAGGGCAGGACCGGCGGCCGGTTGTCGAGCACGCGACTGATCGCGTCCCACGCGCTCCCCAGACCGTCGGGGCGGGTGAACAGTGATCGGTCGCCGACGATGACGTCGCGGATCAGCTTGACGTACGGGGGCAGCGGGTCCGCGTCCGCCACACTCGCCAACGGCAGCTCGGTGTCGGCGCAGGTCAGGGTGAAGTCGGCGCCGGGCTCCTTGACCACGACGCGTAGCCGTACCGAGCCCGAGCCGGCGAGCGAGACGGACAGCACGTTGCCCAGCGCCGGCAGCACGCGGTGCAGGGGTCCGTCGTCGGGTGCCTCGAAGATCAGGCTGACCTGCTGCTTGGACGCGGCGAGCTGCTTGCCGGTGCGCAGCAGGAAGGGGACGCCGCGCCAGCGGTCGGTGTCGATCCACAACCGCGCCGCGACGAACGTGTCGGTCTGGGAGTCGGCCGCAACGCCATGGGTCTGGCGGTAGCCACTGAACTGGCCGAGGACGACGTCCTCCGGGTGGAGCGGGCGGAACGCGGCGATGACGGTCTCCCGTGCCGACTGCAGGTCCTCCGCCGACATCGAGGGCGGCGGCTCCATGGCGATCTCGGCGGCCACCTGGAACAGGTGGGTCACCACCATGTCCAGCAGTGCCCCCGTCTCGTCGTAGAACTCGGCCCGGTCGTCGATGTCGAGCGTCTCCGGAACGTCGATCTGGACCGCGCGCACGTGCTCCCGGTGCCAGACGTGGTCGAACAGGCCGTTGCCGAAGCGGAGGGCGTGCAGGTTCTGGGTGCCCTCCTTGCCGAGGAAGTGGTCGATCCGGAAGACCTGCTGCTCGTCGAGGACCTTGTGCACCGCCTCGTCGAGCTCGCGGAAGTTGGCCGGTGAGGTGCCGAACGGCTTCTCGTAGATGACCCGCGAGCCCTCCGCCAGGCCGTGCTCGCCAAGGCCTTCCGTGATCTTGGCGAACGCACTCGGCGGGATGGCCAGATAGTGGATGAACTGCGCGTCCTCCCCCAGCTCTTGCCTGGCCTCCTTGAGCACGTCGAGCAGGCTGCCAGGGCTGTCCTTGGCGAAGCCGCCACCGGCGAACCGCAGCTGGGCGGCGAAGGCTTCCCACTCGTGGCCCTCGGGCTTGGGACCGAACTCCGTCAGCACGTCGTGCACGTGCTGACGGAAGTTCTCGTGCGACACATCGCCGCGGCCGTTGCCGATGAGCAACCAGCGCTTGGGCAGGAGGCCGTGCTGGGCGAGCTGGTAGAAGGCGGGGATCACCATGCGCTTGGCCAGGTCCCCGGTAGCTCCGAACAACACGAACACCGTCGCGCCCGCATCCGTGCTGTCCGTCATGCTCTGTCTCCTGCCCCATTCGCGCTGTGACTGCTCGCACTGTATTTGAGCCTACGTGTCGCAGATGAGAGCAGGCTGGCCGACCCCGCGTACCGTGTCGTGGTGGCATGACAGTGACACCGACCTGATCGACCATCTGACGAAGGTGAGTCCCGTGGACGACGCGACCATCCTGCAGACCGTCCACACCCTGGTCGAGGAGGAGCACCAGCTCCGGACTCGCCTCGAGGCAGGCGAGATCGGCAAGGACGAGGAGCATGCACGTCTCGGCCAGCTCGAGCAGCAGCTGGACCAGTGCTGGGACCTGCTCCGCCAGCGCCGCGCACGCCGCCTGGCCGACCAGGACCCCGACCAGGCCACGCCCCGGCCCGTCGCCGATGTGGAGGGCTACCAGCAGTAGTCGGCGCTCGAGCGTCGCTGGCTGGCCGCAGTGAGGGACCGGCTGTCCGAGGGCCTTACGCACTGATGTGGTCCTTGAGCTGGCTGAACTTGCTGGGCCCGATCCCGCCGACCTGTTGCAGCCCGTCGACGCTCGCGAACGGGCCGTGGGCCGTCCGGTAGTCGATGATCCGCTGGGCCAGCACGGGTCCGATCCCCGGCAGCGTCTGCAGCTGCTCGACAGTCGCCGTGTTGAGGTTGACCGGTGCCGTCGCTGCGCCGGGCGCGCCACCGGCCGCCGGTGCGACGGCCGCAGCAGCCGCCCCGACCGCAACCTGCTGCCCGTCGGTGAGCTTGGCCGCCAGGTTGAGCGAGTCCAGCGAGGTGCCGGCCAGGGCACCACCGGCAGCGCGTACGGCATCGACCACGCGGGATCCGGTGCGCAACTTGAACACGCCGGGGTGGTGGACCTTGCCGGTGACGTCGACCCACAGCATCGCCGACGGCGACGGCGACCCCGAGACGACGGTGTGCGAGGACGACGAGGCGCGCGTGGGCAGCGTGGTCGGGCTCGCCGAAGGCTGCGCGCGAACCAACATCACACCGGCGGCCGCCGCAGCGATCAGGCCGAGCACGAGGAGCGCAGCCACGCCAGTCCGTGCCGGCTCGAGTCTTTGCCGCAGGGCCTCCGTCCACAGCGGGGTCGGACGCCGTACGGGCGGAGCGGCCGGCGGGCGCGGCGGATCGGGGACCCAGCCGCCCGGCGGCGGTTCGTCGCGAGTCGGGATGTCCTGGTAGGCAGCAGGTTCGGACTCGAGCACGTCGTTTGCGTGGACGAAGACATAGGGATCCGCGAACGTGATCGACTGCAGCCGTGCAGCCACCACGGGATCGGTCTCCCGTGGTCTGCGACGAGTGTGAGGCGGCATGGCAGGAACGCTAGGCCTCGCCTTTTCTTGGCGGCCAAGGAATGTGCGGCCTGTGGACGAAATCGGCACCTGTGGACGACGAGGCGGCGCGACCCGAGGACGTGCTAGACCGGAACGATGTTGACCAGTCGAGGTGGCCGAACGACCACCGTACGGATCTCGCGGCCTTCCAGCGCCCGCTGCGCCCCCGGGGTGGCCAGGGCCAGCGCCCGCAGCTCGTCCTCGTCGATCCCGACGGGCACCTCAAGGCGGTCGCGGACCTTGCCACCGACCTGCACCACACAGGTCACCGTGTCCTCGACCAGCAGGGCCGGGTCGGCGACCGGGAATGCCTCGTACGCAAGGGTTTCACCATGACCGAGCCGGGACCACAGCTCCTCGGCGGTGTGCGGAGCCAGCGGGGCCAGCATCAACACCACCGCCTCCGCCACGGCTCGGGGGGCCGCGCCGCCGGCCTTGGTCACCGCGTTGGTCAGCTCAATGAGCTTGGCAACCGAGGTGTTGAACTTGAGGTCGCCGAAGTCCGAGCGGACACCGTCGATCGTCTTGTGCAGCAGGCGGTTCAGCTCCTCGGACGGGGCCTCGTCAGAGACCCGCAAGGCCCCGCTCTCCTCGTCGACGAGCATCCGCCAGACCCGCTGCAGGAACCGGTAGGAGCCGACGACGGCGCGGGTGTCCCACGGCCGCGAGCTCTCCAGCGGCCCCATCGACATCTCGTAGAGACGCAGCGTGTCAGCGCCGTACTCTGCGAACATGTCGTCGGGAGTGACCGCGTTCCTCAGGCTCTTGCCCATCTTGCCGTACTCGCGGCGGACCGGCTCGCCCTCGTAGAAGTAGCCGCCGTCGCGCTCCTCGACCCGCTCGGCGGGGACATAGACCCCGCGGGCGTCTACGTAGGCATAGGCCTGGATGTAGCCCTGGTTGAACAGCCCGTGGAAGGGCTCACCGCTGGACACGTAACCCAGGTCAAACAGCACCTTGTGCCAGAAACGGCTGTACAGCAGGTGAAGTACGGCGTGCTCGGCACCACCGACATAGAGGTCGACGCCGCCGATGTGGGTCTCCGACTTGGGGCCCATCCAGTAGCGCTCGACGTCGGGGTCGACGAACCGCTCCTTGTTGGTCGGGTCGAGGTAGCGCAGCTCGTACCAGCAGGACCCGGCCCACTGCGGCATCGTGTTGGTCTCACGCCGATAGCGTTTGGGCCCGTCACCGAGGTCGAGGGTGACGTTGACCCAGTCCTGCGCCCGGCCCAGCGGCGGTTCGGGCTCGCTGGTGTAGTCGTCCGGGGCGAAGGTCCGCGGCGAGTAGTCGTCGACGTCGGGAAGCTCGACCGGCAGCATGGAGTCCGGCAGAGCCAGAGCTCGACCGTTTTCGTCGTAGACGATCGGGAACGGCTCGCCCCAGTAGCGCTGCCGGCTGAACAACCAGTCGCGCAGCTTGAAGGTCACCGTTCCTTCGCCGAGTCCGCGCCCGGCCAGCCACTCGGTCATCAGTCGCT
>JAWWOL010000084.1:0-5778 GCA_033851695.1 Frankiales bacterium | reverse complement strand
CTCGGGGGTGCGCCCATCAAAGGGCTCGACCCCGTGTGGACGAACGGCAGCTGGATCGTGTTTGCCGTACGCAGCCCGACGCCTGTCGTGCAAGCGCCTGCTCGCATCACGAAGGCGGACCGGACGGCCCTCGTCATGGAGTCACCGCGGGCTGCACAGGTGGACGTGATCGTGCGAGGGTCTCCCTGGCTGTCGGTCTCCGGGCCCGGTTGTGTTGTGCAACATGGTGACCTGACGGCGGTACGGTTCAGCGGTCCCGGCGTCGTGACCTTGAGCAGCAGTTTGCGCCCGGTAGGCCACTGCCACACGTAGACGCTTTCCTACCCCGCCGCGGCAGCTCAGCCCAGGGACATCGTCTCCATCGACAGGTAGGTGCGCGCCGCCCAGGACGCGGGGTCGGCGGCGAAGTGGTGCTGCAGCGCGTTCCCGGCCAGCGCGTTGTCGAGCGCGGCCATGATCATCGACTGGTCGAGCACCAGCCGTCGGTGACCGACCGCTCCGGTGGTCGGATTGACGGCGTCGTAGAAGCCACCGTCGGTGGAGTAGAGGTCCGGGTAGAGCGAGCGCAGCTTCGTGATGTTGGCGTACGCCGCCTGCGGCAGGACTCCCAGCGCGAGGAACGAGGCGTGCGGGGTCACCGTCGTCTCGGCTGCACAGGTCGTGCAGATCGACAGCCGGTGCCCCACCGGCAGGGTCTGGCCCTCCACGCCGTACGTGGCGTAGCCGCCGCTGTCATCCGGCGTGCTGGACGGGGACATGCCCCACACCGGCAGCTTGAGCTGCTCGGTCGCGTACATGATCTGGACCTGCGCGGTCCGCACGTCGGCCAGTCCGAAGCTGTGCGGTCCCCACGCCGTCTCGGGCACGACCTCGTTGGCCATCAGCCCCTCGAACATGCCGCCGCCGAACGTCGGGATGTAGGTGAGCGACGTGCCGGGGTAGGTGTAGTGCCCTTCCCACACCGGGAAGTCCTTGCCTGACTGGGGATCGCGGTAGGTCTGCCAGTAGCCGGCCGGTGGCCACTGGCCCTGCCAGGAGAAGTCCGGGTCGGTGCTGCAGCGCTGCGGCGGCAGGGTCCGCCAGGTGCGCCACCAGACGTCGCCGGGCATCTGGTGCAAGCCCATGCCGATGTACATCGAGATGCGCGGGTCGCTGTACAGGGCGCCGTTGTGGTAGCCGGCCGGTCCCTGGTCGACGTAGTAGCCGCCGTACTGCTGGCCGGTGGGCTGGTTGCCGGCGATGGCCGGGTTGGTGTTGCAGTCCGTCTGGGCCCGGTTGTCGTAGAAGATCGAGAAGTCCATGGGCCGGATGAGGCTGTCGACCAGGGGTGCGAGCTCGGGCAGCGCCTGGCGGGCGACCATCAGTCCTGAGGCGTACCAGCCATTGTCGACGGCGGACAGGAAGTAGCAGTTGTCCTGCGTCGGCGTGGTCTCGGTCGTGCAGTCGATGTCGCCCGGGTTGCGGATCGCGTGCTTGTTCCCGGTGTCGTACCACTGATAGAGAAAGCCGTGCGAGCTCTTGAGCGTCGCCACCGACCTGAGCGTGGCGTCGACCAGGCTGCGCTCCCGCGCGCGGGAGATGATCTTCAGATCCCCTGCCGAGACCACCGACCAGAGGTAGACGCCGATGTTGGCGGCCGAGGTGTAGGTCCCGCGGGTGCCGCCCGGGCCGAGGTTGTCCAGCGGCAGGTGGGTGACCGGGTCGAGGTCCTTGCCGAAGAAGGCCCAGGTGTCACGGGCCATCCCGAGCAGCACGGCCCGCTGCTGCGCGTTGAGCCGGGCAGTGCTCGAGCTTGTGCCCGAGTTGGGGCTGGACGACTGGGCCCCGGCGGGCGCGCCCGCGGCCATGACGGTCGCGAGGACCGTGGCCGCCAGTGCCCCGTACCGGATCGGGTGCACGCGAGGACGTCGCATGTGCCGCCTCTCTCAGGGGCCGTGCGTCACCGTTGACGCACACTACCCGCATAAAAGCAGCCAAATGGGCACAAAGCAACGGGGGGCCGGGATACGTGGCTAGGCTTCGTCCAGCTCGTACGAGCCGTAGCGGGGGTCGCCGTCGGGAAGGTAGGTCGCGGCGACCACTCCGGACGGCGTCGAGCTCGTGCCGATGAGCTTGAGGGCTGCCGGCCTCGTCCCGTCGCGGAACAGCTTCTTGCCCTCGCCGAGGTGGACGGGGAAGTAGAGCAGGCGGTACTCGTCGATCAGGTCCGCCTCGATCAGCGCGTGCGCGAGGGCGCCGCTGCCGTGGATCTGCAGCTCGCGGCCCGGCTGCTCCTTGAGCTTGGCGACCTCGGCGACCACGTCGCCGCCGAGCAGCGTGGCGCCGTTCCACTCGACCCGCTCGAGCGTCGTCGAGGCCACGTACTTGGGCAGGGAGTTCAGCTTGCTCGCGATCGGGTCGTTCTCGTCCGTGACCTTGGGCCAGAAGCCGCTGAAGATCTGGTAGGTCTTGCGCCCGAGCAGGAACGCGTCCGCCTGCTCGAACCAGCCGACCATGAGGGCACCGAACGCGTCGTCCCCGTACGGGAAGGACCAGCCGCCGTGAGCGTAGGGGCCATCGGGGTCCTCGTTGGGCCCGCCGGGGGACTGCATCACGCCGTCGAGGGTGAGGAAGGTGTGCAGTGTCAGTCGCATAATCGCCTCCTGGGCACGTCGCCTCCTGAAAGGGAGCGGTCAGGAGGTTGGACTGTGGGCGGCGACCGGACTCATCGGTCCGGGGGTGCCGCCTCGGCCAGCAGCGCGAGGCCGCTGGAGAGGCCGGCGATCAGCTCCGCTGCCTCGGTCGGCAGCAGCCGTACGGTGCCGACGCAGGTGCCCAGCCGCCAGGTGCTGACCACGAGAAAACCGGCCTCGACGTGGGCGGACACCCGTACGGCGCGCCCGTCACCCCGTCGGTCGGCGACCCAGGTGCCGGGGACCTCGAGGGCGGACATGATCTCAGATTGAGCCGGGTCCGGCGGCCCGTCAACAGATGGCCAAAGCCGAGGCATCATGAGAGGTGCTTGCATCTGCTAGCACCCCGTGCCTAGGCTCGGGAGTGAGACCAGGGAGGGCCCGGAGATGACGAAGCCGGCCAACGAGCACGTACGCGACCTCGGCCTGTTCATCCGCGAGCAGCGACGGACCGCTGAGGTCTCGCTGCGCCAGCTGGCCAAGGCCGCGGGGGTCTCCAACCCCTACCTCAGCCAGATCGAGCGCGGCCTGCGCAAGCCGAGCGCCGAGATCCTGCAGCAGATCGCCCGGGGGCTGCGGATCTCCGCCGAGGCGCTGTACGTGCAGGCCGGCATCCTGGACGAGCGGATCACCGGCACCGAGGTCTCCGAGGCGGTCATGGCCGATCCGCACCTGCACGAGCGGCAGAAGCAGGTGCTGCTCGACATCTATGACAGCTTCCGGCGTGAGAACGTCGATAATGATGGAGCTGCCGGTCTGACTGAGAGCGAGGCGTCGTGAACCCGCTGAGTGTGTTCACCCACCCGAGCGTCATGGGCTTCGTGTGGCTGGCCATCGCGATCACCGCCGGGGTGGCCTTCGTCGACGCGATGATGCGCCCGATGGCTGCCTGGATCTACGCCGGCGAGAACCGCAACCTGTGGCTGGCGGTGACGTTCGCCGCCTTCGCGCTGCCGTTCCTGTTCGGTGTGTTCATGTGGCTGGCGCTGGGCGCGGCGATGTACTACCTGGTGGACAAGAAGCCCAAGCTGGCGGCCTATCAGCCGCCGCGGCGCAAGGAGAACGACCTGCACGACAACTGGCGTTGACCCCGGCTGCTCCTGCCGGCCTGCACTGGCTGGTGAACGGGTCGGGCTCGCCGGTCAGCCTCTACCTGCCCGGCCTCGGCGGTGCGATCCCGCACCTGCGACCGCTGGCAGGTGGCGTGGCCGGCACCCGGGTGTTCTGCGAGCTCTCCGGCCTCGATGCCCCCGATGACTACGCCGGCCTCGCGGCGGCTTTCGACCGTGCGGCCGCTGCCTGCGGCGCCGACCGGGTGCTGGGCGTCTCGCTCGGGGCAGGGGCCCTGCTGAGGTTGCTCGCCCAGTCGCCCGAGCGCTTCGCCCGGGCGGTGATCTACCAGCCGTCGGCCTTCGACGTCGCGCCGCCGGAACGGCTGGCCGACTTGCAGGTCTATCACCGGCTGGGTGAGGCCGGCGACGTGGACGAGCTGGCCGGGTTGCTCAACGACGAGCTGCCGGCCGACGTACGGGACGCCCCGCAGTCACGGGCCGCGTCGCACACCAGGGCCGCGCGGCTCGCCCGGCCGGAAGGCCTGCGGCTGTTGAAGAATCTCGCCGCGGGCGAGCCCCCGCTCGCCGACCCGTCCCAGCTGCAGGCAGTGACGTCGAAGGTGCTGGTGGTGGCGGCTCGGGACGACCACGTGCACCCGATCGATGTCGCCGAGCGGATCGCCGCGGCGTTCCCGTACGGCGAGCTGCACGTCTTCGAGCACCCCGCTCCGCTGTGGCACGCGCGCAAGGAGCTGCGGGCGTTGCTGTCCGGGTTCCTAGCCGGCTGAGGTCTTCGCCGCCTCGCGCGCAGCGATCCGGGCGAGCACCTCGGGCCGGCGCAGGGGCGGCTCGGTCGCCGGTGGCTGGCGTCGCGCCGGCAGGGTCGCCAGCAACCGCGTCGTGCTCGCAGTCACCTCGGCGACGGCCTGCTCGAACGCCTCCTTGGCGGCGTCGGGCACCTTCTGCAGGCCGCTGACCTTGCGGACGTACTGTCGGGCGGCGGCCTCGATCTCGGTCGGCGTGGCCGGCGGCTCGAGGCCGCGCAGCTCGGTGATGTTTCGGCACATGGGCCAACCTCCTCGTCAGCCGATCGGGTCGACGCTGGTGCGGATGTCGTGACCGGGCAACGGGTGGCCGTGCTCGGTCGTGACGCGTTCGATCGACTCCTGGCCGACGAACTCCCAGATCTCCGCCGGCTCGTCGTTGCCGCGCAGGTGGGTCAGCTGTTCGATCGGCTCGTAGACGTCGAGCAGGCCCGGTGCCTCGGACGGGGTCAGCAGCCGTCGCACGCCCTCCGCCACGGTGGTGCTGTTGCCGTCGTGCGACCCGCCGCGCAGCAGGATCAAGGAACTGCCGAGCTCGCTCATGTGCCCTCCGTCTGTGCTGTTGACGATCTCCCTACCCAGAGGATGCCCGAATAGCCTCCGGCCCGTAGCCTGCAACGCGCTGGCCGTCGGCTGCGTGTAGGACAGTGACGACGACGAGGGGGTGACATGCGCGACGACGAGGGCTTCGCCGCCTATGTCGACGCCCGCGGTCAGCATCTCGTACGGGTCGCGTACCTGCTCACCGGCGACCAGCACCTGGCGCAGGACCTGGTCCAGGGCGTGCTGTCCCGGGCGATGCTGTCCTGGGGTCGGCTGTCCAAGCTCGACGACGTCGATGCCTACCTGCGCCGCGCGGTGGTCAACGCCCGTACCTCGTGGTGGCGCCGGGTATCCCGCCACGAGTCGTCGGCCGACGTGCTGCTGGTCCCTTCGGCGCCGCCGCCCTCCGAGGATCGGGCAGCGCTGGTCGGCGAGCTGGCGCGGCTCCCGTACAACCAGCGGGCTGTTCTCGTCCTCCGCTACTTCGAGGACCTGCCCGACGCGCAGATCGCGTCGATCCTGGCCTGCGCCGAGTCGACCGTACGAAGCCATGCCCGACGTGGGCTGGCGACCCTGCGGGTGAGTCTTGTGGAGGAGGAGTCCGATGCGTGACCTCGACCAGCTGGTGCACGCGATGCGCGACGAGGCCGACCAGCTGCCGCTCGTGCCGCTGCTGCCCGCCGTCCG
>JAWWOL010000063.1:0-7039 GCA_033851695.1 Frankiales bacterium | reverse complement strand
GCGGTGTCGGTCGACATCGCCACGCCCCACCCGTGGGTGGAGGACTGCCCGGCGTTGATCGCGAGGTAGATCAGTACCGGCACGATCAGGCCGCCGATGCCGGCCATCATCGGCAGGATGACCCGGCGCCGCTCCCGCAGCTCGCCGAGGTCGAACTCCCGCCGGGCCTCGAGGCCGACGACGAAGAAGAAGAAGGTCATCAGGCCGTTGTTGACCCAGGCCTGAAGCGACTGGGCGATCTGCCAGTGGCCGACCGAGACGGCCAGTCGGGTGTCCCAGAACGTCGAGTAGGACGACCCGGCGACGTTGGTCCAGATGAGGGCGGCGGCAGCGGCGCCGGCGAGGACGGCAGCACTGCCGGCCTCGGTCCGGATGAAGTTGCGCAGCGGGGACTCGATCCGGTTCGCCCAGGTCGTGCGACCGGAGAACGCGGGGGCCTCGTCCGTCACCGCACCTCCTACGCCTGGGCCGTCATGCCGCTGGCAGAACGAAAGTACCCGCCCGATGCTTCCCGGGTGTTCCCTCTTTCCGTCGGGCGGGGCCGGCGCACTCAGGCCACGACCAGGTCCTCGTACTCCGGGTGGCGCCGGATGTAGGACGCGATGAACGGGCACCGGGGTACGACCTGGCGTCCGCTGGCCCTGACCTGGTCCAACGCGCCGGCGGCCAGCACCTGGGCGATGCCCTGACCCCGCAGCTCGGGCTCGACCTCCGTGTGCACGAAGACGACCCTGCCCGGCTCCGTACGGTAGACGGCGCTGCCGACCAGCGTCCCGCCGGACCGGGCCTCGAACCGGCCGCGTTCGGGGTTGTCGACGACCTCGATGTTCCCGGCATCCCGCGTGCTTTCGGCCATGTCCCCAGCGTAGCGAAACCCCTATGCTCGGCGCTGTGGACGATCTCCCGGTCCGGCCGGAGCAGCCATGACGCACCGGGTGCTGGCCTCCGCCCTGGCGGCGACCTTGCTGGGTGGGTCGGCGGCACAGGCCGACCCGGCGCAGGCCGCGCCCGTACGCACGGCGGTGCACGTCGACTTCGGCACGCGCACCACGGTGGCTCCGCGCGGCTACCTCACCGACTACGGCCTGCCGTTCACCGCGAAGCGGGGGTACGGCTGGGAGAAGGCCGCCAACGGCAAGGCGCTGTCCCTGGTCGGCAAGGGCGTGAGACGGCCGTCCGCCCGCGGGCGGGACCGGCGCTACGACACCTTGATGCAGATGCAGCCGGCCCACTCTGCAGCCGGGCAATGGCAGATGGTGCTGCGCAACGGGGTCTACGACGTCACCGTCGCCGTCGGTGACGCCGGCGCGACCAACTCGGTCGACCGGGTCGTCGCCCAGCCGCACACCGCGGCGCAGGTGGTCCTGGTGGGCGGCTTCAGGCCGACCCGGACCCACCGGTTCTTCACCGTGACCAAGCGGGTGCGGATCGCGACCGGTCGGCTGACCCTGAGCCCGGCCGGAGGCCGCAACACCAAGATCGACTTCGTGGTGGCCAAGGCGGTGAAGGACACGACAAGGCCGACCGCGAGGGTGACCTTGACCGGCACCTCCCTCGGACCGGCCGTCTACACCGGCTCGGTGACCGCCTCGGTCGCCGTCAAGGACAATGCCGGCGGCTCGGGCCTGAAGTCGGTGACCTACGCCCTGGACGGGGCGGTCGCCCGGCCGTACACCGAGCCCGTGGTGGTGACCACCCCGGGCACGCACCGGCTGAGCGTTGCCGCGGTGGATCGCGCCGGAAACGTGGGCAGAGCCAGCGCCTCCTGGACCCAGCGGGCCGCTGCTCTGTCGGTCACGGACGACTTCACGACCGGCGGCACCGTCAGCCCGTCCTGCCAGGTCACCGGGCTCGACGGGGTCCTGGCCAACACCGCCGGCAACCAGTGCGCGGCGAGCAAGATCGCTTTCGTACCAGCCGGTCTGTCATTGACCAGCACGGCCGGGCAGCTGGCGGACGACAACCAGCAGAACGCGCTGTACAAGTCGTTCGCCGCCGCCGGCGGCACCTTCACCGTCACCGCAAGGGTTGTCGGCCCGGTCAAGCAGCTCACGACCGACTACCAGCAGATCGGCGCCTGGTTCGGGCCGGACCAGAAGAACTTCGTCAAGGTGGAGGCGGAGCACAACGGCACCGGACCGCCGCACCTGACGATGTTCTACCGCGAGAACGGCGTCGCGGGGATCGTGGCGACGACGACGCTGCCGGGCCTGACCACCGCGAGGACCGTCGATCTCGTCATCCGGTCGGCCGGCCACCAGCTGACCGTCTATTACAGCCTCGACGGTGCGGCCCTCACCCAGGTCGGCGCCGCGTGGTCGCCGTCGGCCGTGTCCGCCTGGTTCTCCGGCTCGGCCAAGGCGGGGATCGAGGTGTCCAACAGCGGCTCGGGCACGGCCTTCTCCGCAACCTTCAGCCGTTTCTCCATCGTCGGTCCCTGACCGGGCCCCAGCGCAACGCTGACCATGAGGGCCGGCTTGCCCTGCTGCTCCCCACCGGCCTAGCGTGCCGGTGATGAAGGCTCTCGTGAAGCGGCTGAGCGAACCGGGCCTGTGGCTCGAGGACGTACCCGATCCGGTCATCGGCCCTGGCGACGTGCTGGTACGGGTGCTGCGCACCGGCATCTGCGGCACCGACCTGCACATCCGGGCCTGGGACACCTGGGCGCAGTCCGCCGTGACGACGCCGGTGGTGCTGGGGCACGAGTTCGTCGGCGAGGTGGTCGACGTCGGGGCGGCGGTGACCAACGTCCAGGTCGGCGACCTGGTCAGCGGCGAGGGGCACATCGTCTGCGGGCGGTGCCGCAACTGCATGGCCGGGCGCCGGCACCTGTGTGCGAACACCGTCGGCATCGGCGTGCAGCGCGACGGGGCGTTCGCGGAGTACGTCGCGATCCCTGCGGTGAACGCGTGGCGGCACACCCACGAGGTGCCGCTTGACGTCGCCGCGATCTTCGACCCGTTCGGCAACGCCGTGCACACCGCGCTGCAGTTCCGGGTGCTCGGCGAGGACGTCATCATCACCGGCGCCGGTCCGATCGGCATCATGGCTGCCGCGGTCGTCCGCCATGCCGGCGCCCGGCACGTCGTCATCACCGACCTCAGCGACTACCGGCTCGACCTCGCCCGGGCGTCCGGGGTCACCCTCGCCGTCAACCCCCGTACGACGTCGTTGGCGCAGGTGCAGGAGCAGCTGGGTATGAAGGAGGGCTTCGACGTCGGCCTGGAGATGTCGGGCAACCCGCACGCTCTGCACGACATGGTGGCGAACATGGCCCACGGCGGGCGGATCGCGCTGCTCGGCCTGCCCACTGCTGAGGTCGAGGTCGACGTGCCCCGCGTGGTGCTGAACATGCTGACCCTCAAGGGCGTCTACGGTCGCGAGATGTTCGAGACGTGGTACGAGATGTCGGTGCTTCTCCAGGCCGGACTGGACATCTCGCACGTCATCACCGACGTGATGCCGTACACCGAGCACGAGGCGGCGTTCGACGCCGCAGCGACCGGGCACTCGGGCAAAGTGGTGCTGGACTGGACGAGGAGCTGACTGATGTTCGCCACGATGCGCGAGGACCTGACCGGGCGGCTCGACGAGATCCGGGCGGCCGGCCTCTACAAGAACGAGCGGGTGATCCGTTCGCCGCAGCGGGCGGACATCCTGGTGGGCGACGGCGAACCCGTACTCAACCTGTGTGCCAACAACTATCTCGGCCTGGCCGACCATCCCGACGTCGTCGCAGCCGCCCGGGAGGCACTCGACCGCTGGGGTTATGGCATGGCCTCGGTGCGCTTCATCTGCGGCACGCAGGAGCCGCACAAGCTGCTGGAGGCCCGGCTGTCGGAGTTCCTCGGCACCGAGGACACGATTCTGTACGGGTCCTGCTTCGACGCGAACGGCGGGCTGTTCGAGACCCTGCTGGGGGCTGAGGACGCGGTCATCTCCGACGAGCTCAACCACGCGAGCATCATCGACGGGATCCGGCTGTGCAAGGCAACCCGCTACCGCTACCGCAACCGCGACATGGCCGACCTCGAGGCCCAGCTCAAGGCCGCCTCCGCCGCGCGCTACCGGCTGATCGCGACCGACGGCGTCTTCTCGATGGACGGCTACGTCGCTCCGCTGGACGAGATCTGCGACCTGGCCGAACGGTACGACGCGCTGGTGATGGTCGACGACTCGCACGCCGTCGGCTTCGTCGGACCGAGCGGCCGGGGCACGCCGGAGCTGCACGGTGTCGTCGACCGCGTCGACATCGTCACCGGGACACTCGGCAAGGCGCTGGGCGGGGCCAGTGGCGGCTACGTCTCGGGGCGGGCCGAGATCGTCGAGCTGCTCCGGCAGCGCTCCCGGCCCTACCTGTTCTCCAACTCCGTCGCCCCGCCGATCGTCGCCGCCAGCCTGACCGTGCTCGACCTGCTCGAGACGTCCGACGAGCTGAGGACGCGGCTGCGCCAGAACACCGCCTGGTTCCGCGGTCGCCTCGGCGAGCTGGGGTTCGACGTCCTGCCCGGTGACCACCCGATCGTGCCGGTCATGTTCGGTGACGCCGTACTCGCCGGCCGGATGGCGGAAGCGCTGCTGGCCAAGGGGTTGTACGTCGTGGCGTTCTCCTACCCGGTCGTGCCGATGGGCAGGGCGCGCATCCGCACCCAGGTCTCGGCCGCGCACTCGCCGGCCGACCTGGCGAAGGCAGCGGACGCCTTCGCCGCCGTTCGGGACGAGCTGGACGAGAGCTGAGCAGGGACGCCCCCCGCCCCTCCCCCGGACAAGGTCCCCCAGGCCGCCCGGCGTCCTCTGGAGCACTCAGGGGCGCGGGATGTTGCGCAGGTTGGTCCTGGCCAGCTCGAGCATGCCGCCCACTCCCCCGGCGAGCACCGTCCGCCCCATCGACAACGCGAACCCCTTGGCCTCCTCCGCCGTGACGTGCGGTGGCAGCTCGAGCGCGTTGGGGTCGGTGACGACGTCGAGCAGGGCAGGCCCGTCGTGGCGGAGGACCTCGCGCAGCGCAGCGCGTACATCACCGGGCTTCTCGACCCGTACGGCGAAAAGCCCGGCCCCCTGGGCGATCGCGGCGAAGTCGACCGGCTCGTGGTCGGTCTCGAACGGCGGGTCACCCGCCACGAGCATCTCGAGCCGGACCATGCCGAGGCTGGAGTTGTTGAAGACCACGACCTTGACCGGCAGGTTGTGCAGCTTGGCGGTGAGCAGCTCACCGAGCAGCATCGCCAAACCACCGTCGCCGGACATCGAGACCACTTGCCTTGTGGGATAGGTGAACTGGGCGCCGATCGCCTGCGGCAGCGCGTTGGCCATCGTGCCGTGGACCCACGAGCCGAGCAGCCGCCGCCGGCCGTTGGGCGTGATGTAGCGGGCGATCCAGCTGCAGCACATGCCGGTGTCAGCGGTGAAGACGGCGTCGTCTGCGGCCTCCTCGTCGAGCACCCGGGCGACGTACTCCGGGTGGATCGGCGTCAGGTGCTCGACGTCGTGGGTGTAGGCCTCCACGACCTGCTCGAGACTCTTCACCGTCTCGCCGAGCATCTTGTCGAGAAAAGCCCTGTCCTGCTTGGGTTGCAGCCTGGGCAGCAACGCGTCGATCGTCGCCTTGACGTCACCGCAGACACCCAGCTCGAGCGGAGTCCTGCGGCCGAGGCGCGCCGGGTCGATGTCAACCTGGATGGTGTTCTTCTGCGGCAGGAAATCCACGTAGGGGAAATCAGTTCCCAGCAACAGCAAGACATCTGCCTCGTTGCAGGCCTGGAGGCAGCCCCCGTAGCCCAGCAGGCCGGACATGCCGACGTCGTACGGGTTGTCCCACTGCAATGTCTCCTTGCCCCTGATCGAGTGCCCGACCGGCGCCTTGAGCACCTCGGCCAGCCTCAGCACCTCCTCCCGCGCCCCCGCACAGCCGATCCCACCGAAGATGGCGACCTTGCCGGCGGCATTGAGCCTTTCGGCGAGCTCGTCGAGCACCCCCGGCGGCGGTGTGGACGGCGAGCGCCTGGCAGCAGGAGCGGACGTACCGGTCTCGTGAGCGGCTTCCGAGCCGAGGACGTCGCCGGGCAGGACCAGCACCGCCGCGCCGCCCAGGCCGACCGCGTGCTGGATGGCGATGCGGGCCAGCCGCGGCAGCTGCGCCGGCTGGGACACCATCTCGCACCAGTGGCTGGCCTGGTCGAACAGCCGCTCCGGGTGGGTCTCCTGAAAGAACCCGGTCCCGATCTGGGCGGCCGGGATGTGGGAGGCCAGGACGAGTACCGGAGCGCCGGACCGGTGGGCGTCGAACACACCCTGGATCAGGTGGGTGTTGCCGGGGCCGCAGCTTGCGGCGCACACGGCGAGCGTGCCGGTCAGCTGCGCCTGGGCCGAGGCGGCGAAGGCCGCGGCCTCCTCGTTGTGGACGTGCACCCAGTCAAGGCCGCCCTTGGCCGACCCGCCGCTGCGCCGGACCGCGTCGGAGAACGAGTTGAGGCTGTCACCCACCAGCCCGTAGACGTTGGTGACGCCGGCCTGAACGAGCACCTCGACCAGCTGGTCGGCAAGGGTGATCTTCTTGGTGAACATGGGCCCTCCGTCGGTCGCCTACCCGGCCCCTTCCCAGGGCGCCGGTCCCGACACTTCACCGCTGGGCGGCCGCGCTCGCCGGCGCTGGTACAGAAGCTGCCGGCACCGTTGCTGTGGTGGCGAAGGCGTTGTCAGCGGAAGCGGCCAGGGTGTTCGCGAGGAGACCGCCGGCGACGATGCCGGACACCAGGAGGCCTCCGACGACCAGCGTCCGCCAACGAGGCCGCTTCGGGCTGGGGTTGTTCTGCTGCTCGGACATCTCGGACATCTCTGCCTCCTCGTGACCGCGACCTCAGGTGCGGCGGCCATCTCACCGTCTGCCAGGTGGCTGGCAGCCAGGTAGGCGCTGGCTGGCAGAAAACTATGAGCGTGGGGGACCACCGGTCTAACCTGACGGTGCCTCAGACCTCCCAGCATCGGGGGAAGCCCATGTCGGTTCGCGGCGGCTCGTACGACAAGGCGCTGGCCGCCGCGG
>JAWWOL010000047.1:0-8430 GCA_033851695.1 Frankiales bacterium | reverse complement strand
ATCGTCGGGCTGGTGGCGCTGATGGCTCTGCTCAGCGGGGTGATCGGTGGCGTCAGCCTGGTGGCCCTGGACCGGTTCCAGCTCAACCAGCTGGACAGCCAGCTCATCAACGCTGACCGGCACAACTACGACTCCCTCAACCGCCCCGGTCCCGCGCCCACCGACGACGGCGGGCTGGCAGCGGGCGGCCTGGCGGCGACCGGCGCTGCCGGGTTCGGTCTGGCCAGCGGCACGCTGAGTGCCCGTGTCGCACCGGCGACCGCCACCTCGCCTCCCCAGCTCAGCGGTGGCATCGTTCCGGCGCGTGGCACGATCGCGCAGAAGCTGACGGCGGCCCAGACCACGGCAGTGGAGAACCTGCAGCCGTCCGGCCAGGCGAGCACGGTCTCGTTGCCCGGCCTCGGGAGCTATCGGGTCCTGGTCACCAAGGAGGCCAGCGACGGCGACCTCATCGTCACCGGGCTGCCGCTGAGCGAAGCGCACTCGACCTTGATCAAGCTGGCCCTGGTGATTGCCCTCGCCACCCTCGGCGGGCTGCTGCTGGCCGGTTCGCTCGGAGCGGCCATCGTCTCCCGCGCGCTGCGGCCACTGCGCCGGGTCGCCGCCACCGCCGACCTGGTGTCGTCGATGGAGCTGCACAAGGGCGAGGTCGACGTCCCCGTACGCGTGGCCGCGGAGGACACCGATCGGCGTACCGAGGTCGGTCAGGTCGGCGCGGCGCTCAACCAGCTGCTCGGTCACGTCACGGCCGCGCTGCAGGCGCGCCAGGACAGCGAGGAGCGGGTCCGCCAGTTCGTCGCGGACGCCTCACACGAGCTGCGTACCCCGCTTGCCGCCATCCGCGGCTACGCCGAGCTGACCAGGCCGAGCCGGGCCGACGCCCCGCCGGACCTCGCCCATGCGATGGAGCGGGTGGAGTCGCAGGCCATCCGGATGAGCAGCCTGGTCGAGGACCTGCTCCTGCTGGCCCGGCTCGACTCCGGCAGGCCGCTCGAGCGGGAGGACGTCGACCTGTCGATGCTGCTGATCGAGGCGATCGGCGACGCGCACGCCGCGGGGCCCGACCACCGCTGGGACCTGCAGCTGCCGGACGAGCCGGTCATCGTGCCCGGCGACGCGGCGCGGCTGCACCAGGTGGTCGTCAACCTGCTGGCCAACGCGCGCACGCACACGCCGCCGGGCACCCAGGTGACGGTGACGCTCGACGTTGAGCATGCCGCGGCCGTGGTGACGGTGGTCGACGACGGGCCGGGCGTACCCCCGTCCGTACTCCCGGAGATCTTCGAGCGCTTCACCCGGGCGGACACCTCCCGCTCGCGCACCGCCGGATCGACCGGTCTCGGCCTGTCCATCGTCGCGGCCGTGGTCAACGCCCACCGGGGCCAGATCTGGGTCGACAGCGTGCCGGGCCACACCTGCTTCACCGTACGGCTGCCGCTCGCCACCGAGTCGGTCACCCCGACCCAGCGGCCGGAGCCTGCCCGCGCCTGACCGGAGCTCAGACGCACAGGTTGCTCATAGGTTGGACATAGGTTGCGCTTACGCGCGGCGCCGATAGTGGTTGCACCCCGCACCGATCGGGCGGGTAGCGGAGCACCCGGAGCGGAGGCAGGATGACGACGACCATCGCCGGCTCCCGTACCTCCCCGTCCATGCCCCCCGTCTCGCCGCCCGGCGAACGACGCGGTGCCCACCCCAGAATCGTGCTGGGCGGGATCGCCGTCGGCGGCGCGGCGACGATCGGCTTGTGGCTCGTCAACTCCCCGGCCGAGTCCAGCCTCGGTGACTGGCTGACCGGCGCGGGCCGGCTGACCGGGCTCGCCGCCGGCTACACGGTTGTGGTGCTGCTCGCGTTGATGGCCCGGATCCCCGCCCTCGAGCGTGGCATCGGCGCCGACCGGCTGACCCGCTGGCACTCGATGGGCGGCCGCTACACGGTGTGCCTGGTGGCCGCTCACGCCACGCTGATCACCTGGGGCTACGCGGTCTCGGCCCACACCGGCCTCGTGCACCAGACCAACGAGCTGCTGCTGAGCTATCCGGACGTCCTGATGGCCACCGTGGCCGGCGGCCTGTTCATCATGGTCGGCATCGTCTCGGCTCGCGCTGCCCGCAAGCGGATGAAGTACGAGACCTGGTACCTCCTGCACTTCTACACCTACCTCGCCATCGCGCTGTCCTTCAGCCACCAGTTCGCCAACGGCGACGAGTTCATCTCGAACAAGCCGGCTCGGATCGTGTGGGCGTCGATGTACGTGGTCGTCGCCCTGTTGCTGGTCTGGTACCGCTTCCTCACCCCGGTGGTCCAGCTGCGCCGGCACCAGATGCGCGTGGTCGCCGTGCACCAGGAGGCGCCGGGCGTGGTGTCCGTACTGATCAAGGGACAGCGCCTCGGTGACCTGGGGGCGGAGCCGGGGCAGTTCCTCCGCTTCCGCTTCCTGACCCGCGACCTGTGGTGGGCCTCCAACCCGTACTCGCTGTCCGCGCCGGTGAAACCCGACCTGCTCCGGATCACCGTGCGTCAGCTCGGCGACCACAGCGGCGCGCTGAAGTCGCTGAAGCCGGGCACCCGGGTCTACGCCGAGGGCCCGTACGGAGCGTTCACCGCCGCGCGCCGCACCCGGCACAAGGTGCTGCTGATCGCCGGTGGCGTGGGCATCACCCCCATCCGCGCCCTGTTCGAGACCCTGCCGCGACCCGACCAGGTCACGCTGCTCTACCGGGCCAGCCTGCCGGAGGACGTCGTGTTCCACGCCGAGCTCGAACGGATCGCCAAGACGCGCAAGTCCACCGTCCGCTACCTGATCGGCCGCCGCGTCGACCTGGGGTACGACCCGCTCGGTGCCGGTTCGCTGAAGACCCTGGTCCGCCACCTCGACCAGCACGACGTCTACATCTGCGGACCGGAAGGCATGACCACGGCCGTACAGGCAGCACTGCGCACGTGTGGTGTGCCGTCCCGGCACATTCACGTCGAGTCGTTCGAGTTCTAGGAGTCCTGAGATGCGCCGCGTGATCGCCACTGTCGTCGGGACCGTGGTCGCCCTCGTCCTGCTGCTGAGCTTCAAGACGCACAGTGTGACGGCGTCAGCGCTGAGGCAGTCGGCGGTGTCGACACCGGGTGCCTCGACCCCATCGACCGTCCCCTCGACCCCCGCCGCACCGTCCGCTTCCTCCTCCGCCTCCACGGGGGGCGGAGCGACGGCCGGCCCCACCACGGCTGCGCCGACGACGACCAAGGCGCCCTCGAGTGCCAAGAAGACCATCGACGGCGACGCGGTCGACACGCGGTACGGCCCGGTGCAGGTCCAGGTCGTGATGAGCGGCAGCCAGCTCACCGCCATCAACATCCTGCAGGTGCCCAACCAGGAGCGCCGCGACATCGAGATCAACAACTACGCGGTGCCCCTGCTCAACCAGGAGGCGCTGCAGGCCCAGTCGGCACAGATCAACATGATCTCCGGCGCCACGTACACCAGCCAGGGCTACCTCCAGTCCCTGCAGAGCGCGCTGGACAAGTCCTGACGACGTAGCCTGGTCCCTCGGTCCGGAGGAGCTGGGGCAGGTGTAGATGAGACCGTCCCGGCGTGCCCTCGTACGGGCCGCCCTTGCGTTCCTCGCGACGGTCGCGCTGCTGACGGCCGGCGCGGGCGCTGCCAGTGCTCACGCCTACCTGCAGAGCAGCACGCCCGCCCCCGGCAGCGTCCTCAAGGTCTCGCCGCCACTGCTGACGCTGCACTTCAGCGAGCCGGTCGGCACGGCGCTCAGCTCGATCAGCGTCCTCGACGCGGCGGGCAGGGAAGCCGCCACCGGGTCACCGCTGCAGCCGTTCAACGTGGCCACCGACCTCGCCGTCCAGCTCCGACCGACGCTGCCGGATGGCAGCTACCTCGTGGTCTGGCGGGTGGTGTCCGACGACTCGCACCCGACAGCCGGGTCCTACAGCTTCTCCGTGGGCAAGGCAGGCGCCGTCGCTTCGGCGACGGCGCCGACTCCTGACTCTCGCGTCGGCGCGGTCCTCGGTTTCGGCCGGTTGCTCGGCTTCGTCGGGGTCGCCGCGTTCTTCGGCGGCGTCATGTTCCTGCTGCTCTGCTGGCCGGCCGGCCGGTCGTCGAAGGTGTCCCGGCGCACCCTGCAGGTCGGTTGGCTGCTCGCCTTCGCCGGCGCGGTCGGCTCGCTGCTGCTCGAGGGCCCGTACGGTGCCGGGCTCTCGATCGCGCACACCTTCGACTGGTCGCTGGCCCAGGGCGTAGCCCAGACCCCCTACGGGCAAGCACTTCTGGCCCGGGTCGTGCTCCTCGCCGCGGCCGCTGCCGCGGGCTGGTGGGTCGTCGGCAAGCCGGGTCGCTGGTCGTCGTTGGCGTTCCTGGCGCTCATGCTGGCCACGCTGGTCACGTTCCCGTACACCGGCCATCCCTCCGTCGGCTCGCAGGTCCCGCTGGCGGTCGTCAGCGATGTCGCTCACCTGGCCGCGATGAGCGTCTGGTTCGGCGGCCTGCTGCAGCTCTCGGTCGTGGTCCTGCCGGACGAGGACAACGCGACCGTACGGGCCGCTGCCACGCGCTTTTCCCGCGCGGCCATGGCTTCCGTCGTCGTGCTGGTGGTCAGTGGGGTCTACCAGGCGTGGCGCGAGGCTGGCATCGCGGCGTCGCTGACCTCGACGCGCTACGGCCAGCTGTTGCTGGTCAAGACGGCGCTCGTGGTGGCGGTGCTGCTGGTCGCCGGGGTGTCCCGCCGGTGGGTGAGCCGGGCGGCGCTGTCCGACGAGGCACCGACCTCGCGCCGGCTGGGGCTGTCGGTGTCGATCGAGACCGCGATGGTGGTGGTGGTCCTCGCCGTGACGTCCCTGCTGGTGTCCGGGATCCCGTCGCGCACCGACTTCCGCCCGTCGAGCGACGTGCGCCTGGTGGCCGGGCCCGTACACCTGGAGCTGTCGGTCAACCCGTCCGCCACAAGGGTTCTGGACGTCCGCGTCGACACGACGGACGCCGCCGGGAAGCCGATGGACGTCGCCGAGATGACGCTGACGCTGCAGCTGGGGGCGCCAGCTGCCGGTCCGCTCAACGTCAGGCTTGCGCCGGTCGGCGCCGCGCAGTTCCAGGCGAGGGACGTCGAGCTCCCGTACACCGGGCCGTGGGCCTTCACGCTGGTGGCGCGGACAAGCGACACTCAGGAGTACACGGGCGGGACCAGCGTCGATGTCCGGTGACCCGACCGAGTGACCCGCGAAGCCGGTTGGTGGCGTTAGGTCAGGTGTGCAGAGCTTGAGTGACCACTCCGAGACCGCCAGACCCGAACGCGTCGACTTCGACGCGTTCGTCGCCGTACGGGGCCCGGCGCTACTGCGGCTGTCCTTGGCCCTGACCGGCTCCCGGCCGGAGGCGGAGGACCTGCTGCAGGAGGCGCTGGCCCGCTGCTTCGTCCGATGGCGGCGGGTCAGCATCCTCGGCAACGTCGAGGGCTACGTCCGGCGGGTCATCGTGCACCAGCACATCTCGCGGCACCGGCGCCGGGTGTTCCGCTACGTCGCCCTCGATGCCGGGCCCGGCCGGGAGCTCCCGATCGCGGATGCGGCCGATGGCGTGGTGGCGCGTATCACGATCCAGGCCGCACTGAGGCAGCTGCCGCCGCAACAACGCGTCGTGGTGGTGCTGACCTACTACGAGGACCTGACCGATGCCCAGATCGCCGAGGCGCTGGGCTGTGCGGTCAACACCGTGAAGAGCAACCGGGCCAAGGCGCTGGCGAGTCTGCGCCGGTCACGCGAAGTGGCCACCATCCATGACTGAGGAGCAGGACATGTCCGAGCCGACGATCGACGAGCTGCACCGTGCCTTCGACGACCTGGTGGGGGATCCACGCCCCACCGCCGACCTCGCCTCACGGGCCCGTTCCCGTGGCACCACCTTGCGCCGGCAGCGGATGGCCGGCGGGCTGACCGCTGTCGCCGTCGCGGGGGCACTCTCCCTACCGGCACTGGCGTTCGTACGGGACCAGGCCCAGGGCGGGACCGCCGGAGCCGCCTTCGCTGGCCAGCCCAAAGCCTCGGAGACCGCGAGCATCGACAAGCTCACGTCCGGAACCGGCGTCGGCCCGACCGACCAGACCTTGATCCGGCCGGGGGTGCTCACCGCCTTGGACCACAGCCGGGTCGATGCCGCGAAGGCCGTGCTGGGCAACGGCTTCACCCTGACCAGCACCGACATCGCTGTGGACAAGGCGTCCGGTGCGCACGTCGGCGCGGCGGCGACGTTCACCGCGACCACCGGCGGCGGCATCGTGGCCGTCGAGTGGAGCACCATCGAACGCGCGAACACCGGCAAGACCTCCAGCAAGGCCGGCCCCACGTCCGGCCCGGTGGGTGCCAAGGATGGGCAAGGTCGGGTCTCGGGCGCGGTGCTGGTCGTCGGCAACACCGAGTGGGACGCGAAGATTCTGCAGGGATCACCCGGCAGCACGCCGATCCTGGCGACGAAGACGGCCGCGACGACGTTCCTCAGCCGGCTGGCCGCCGCCTCGTCCTGAGTCGCCACGGCGTTCCCACGCCTGGCAAGGGCCGTAGTCTCGAGAGGCTCTGCGTTGCCCGCTGGGGGCGGGCAGCGCAGACGCTCTGGGAGGCACTCCCAGCAACCCGGAGCTGTGCCCGGAGCTGTGCCCGGAGGTGAGCCCGGAGGTGAGCGTTGTCGCGGACGGAGCGCCACGCCGAGGTCTCGGTCGCGCTGGCCCGGCTGACCGACGGCGAGATCGGTGAGCTGCTGGCGGCGGGAGTCCCTCTCGGTACGGGCATCGGTGGCGTCACCGTCCTTGCCCAGGTGGCCGGGACGCCCGTCTTCGTCAAGCGGATTCCCTTGACCGTCCTGGAGCTGGCGCACCCCGGATCGACCGCCAACCTGTTCGAGCTGCCCACCTACCTGCAGTACGGGGTCGGCTCGCCGGGGTTGAGCGCGTGGCGGGAGCTCCGGGCGCACGAGGCGACGACCGCAGCGATGCTCCAGGGTGGCCCGGCCGTCTTCCCGCTGCTCTATCACTCCCGGATCCAGCCGCGAGTGCCGGCGGCTGTTCAGGACCTGAGCGAACACGACACACGCTGGCGAGACCTGCCATCGGCTCGTGCTCGGGTGCGGGCGTTGGAGCAGGCCACGTCGAGCCTCACGCTGTTCCTGGAGTACGCCCCGGTCACCCTGTCCTGCTGGCTGGCGCAACATCCGTTCGAAGAGGCGATCCCGGTCGCTGAGCATGGCCTGCTGTCGGCCGCGGAGGCCTTGGCGGACAACGGTCTCGTCCACCTCGACGCGCACCCGAACAACGTCGTGTGTGACGGAGATCGGTTGCTGCTGACCGACTTCGGACTGGTCACCTCCGCCGGGTTCGATCTCGACGAGGCCGAGAGGCACTTCGTGGAGAGGCACGCCCTGCACGACCGGGCGTACGTCATGACGCAGCTGGTCAACTGGGCCGTACAGACGGCGGTGCCCGAGCTCGGCTCCCCGGCGGTGCGCAATGACTGGATCACCAGCAGGCCCGACGAGGGCGGGGTGCCGCCGGTGCTGCGTGACCTCCTCGACCGGTGGGCCGCGGTGGCAGTCGTGGTCAACGCCTTCTACTGGCGGCTGCACGCCGGCGACCTGCTGGCGCCGTACCCGGAGAGGGAGATCGCCCGAGCCCTGGGCCAGACTCAGCCGTGAGCAGAGCCTTGCGCCGAATAGTCCGTTTTGGCTATGGGCAGATAAACGTGCCTGCGCGGTAGCCGGGCCGGAGGGATAGGCTCCCGGCCAAGGCGTCGAGGTGGGCCTGTCGGCGCCCAGAACTCAGTGCGGAAGATACCGCACCGGGCTCGTGTGGTGAGGGAGGGCGGTCATGCGTGTCTCGCGAGTGTCGGGTGTCGCGGTCCTCGCGCTCGTCGCGAGCCTGCTCGGGCCGGCCACTGCCGCCAACGCCGACCCCCCGGCTCCGCCCACCGCCGCGATCACCTCCCCGCCCGACGGCACCACGGTCGCCGGTCCGATCACCATCAACGCCGAGGGCCACCTCGATCCCACGTCACCCGACTCGGTCACCGGTCTGCAGCTCTACGTCGCCGGCTCGGCCGTGGCAGGCCAGCAGGTCGGCTGCACGGCGCCGCCCTCCGACACCTTCAACTGCTACGGCAGCTTCAGCTACGACCCGAGGGTGCTCGGCCCCGGCACCTACGCCCTCCAGGTCGACCTCCTGACCACGGGCATGGGCGCGTCCAGCCCGCCGGTCCAGATCACGGTGCCGGTGCCGCCGCCCATGGTGACGTTCTTGGGCCCGGTGTCCACGCCGGCAACCGGGCCGGTGCGCATCGCCGTCAGTGGCACTACGAACGCCGCATCCACGGACACGCCCGCGTCGATCGACCTCACGTGGGGTGGCACCGATATCGGTAGTCAGCTCTGCCCCGGCGTTCCC
>JAWWOL010000172.1:0-6098 GCA_033851695.1 Frankiales bacterium | reverse complement strand
GGTGTCGTAGGAGAACTGGGATTGGACGTGGTCGTCGGCCGGCAGCCGGACCTGGGGAGGCTCAGCACTCATAGGCTGCCGAGCAGTCCCTTGGTGAGGTCGAGGGTCTGACCCGACGGCGGCGTGGTGACGGTGACCTTCACGCCGTAAGAGCTCAGGTGCAGGTTGACCGTCAGCGACAGCGCGGCCGAGGACAGCGTCATGGTGAGCTTGCGCGGGCGGTTCGCGGCGTCGAGCCAGGCGTCCAGGTGTACGGCCTTGAGGCCCGGGCTGGTCGCGAGCTTGCTCCACACCTCGGAGACGTGGGGCAGGGTGCCCAGTGCCTTCTGCAGGTCGACGGTGCCGGTGTAGTGCCGGGTGGACACCCCGTCGATGGTGACCGGGTTGCCGACCGGCTTGACGTTGGCGGAGGAGGCCAGCATCGAGAGGTACTGCACGGGCTGGAGCTGCTGGGCCTGACCGGCGAACTGGCCGAGGTCGACGCCGCCGAAGGAGGTCGCGGTGCTGAACGAGATCTTGGCCCACTGCTTGTGCAGCACCGACGACAGCATCGGCACGTCGAGGTAGATCGCCTGGCTGGTCGCCAACATCCGGACCGTGCCGACGCTCGTATCGCCGACGTGGACTCCGGAGAGGGTCAGATCGGCTGCCTGGCTGGGACTCCAGCGCTCCTTGCCCGCGAAGTGCAGGGTCAGCGCCGCGCCCACGCCGGTCGGCTTGGTGACGATCGTGCCGTCGACCTTGGCGCTGCCAGCGGCGGCCAGCTTGGCGGCTCCCGCGGCGAGTGCCCTGTTCGCCGCCGTCACCTTGGGGGCACTGGTCGACGCGGTCGTCGTGGCCGGGCTGGGCGCCGAGGGCGACGAAGCACTGCTCCCGAGCACACCGCAGCCGGAGAGCCCGGTGCAGGCCGTCAGCAGCAGAGCAGGGACGACGTACCGGCGGTTCATCTCGCGTCACCCATGTCTGCGCCCAGCCCCTTGTGCTTCGCGGGCGGCCCGTACGGCAGGTCGCCGAACGGCCGCGACGCCCCCACCAGTATCGGTGGAGGCGTCGCGAACGGGGTCGGAAACACGGAACGGACTCAGGCGACCGGGCTTTCCTCGAGCAGGTTGCGCAGCTTGGTCGTGTCGACCGGGATGGACGGGCCCATCGTGGTCGAGAAGGCGATCTTCTTGAGGTACTTGCCCTTGGACGCCGACGGCTTGGCCCGGACGATCTCGTCGATGGCCATCGCGTAGTTCTCGACCAGCTGCACGTCGGTGAAGCTCGCCTTGCCGATGATCACGTGCAGGTTGCCCTGGCGGTCGACGCGGTACTCGATCTTGCCGCCCTTGATCTCCTCGACGGCCTTGGCCACGTCGTTGGTGACCGTGCCGGTCTTGGGGTTGGGCATCAGGCCACGCGGGCCCAGGACGCGGCCGAGCCGGCCGACCTTGCCCATGAGGTCGGGGGTTGCCACGGCGGCGTCGAAGTCGAGCATGCCGCCGGCGACCTGGTCGATCAGGTCGTCCGACCCGACGAAGTCGGCGCCGGCCGCGCGGGCGGCCTCGGCGCGCTCGCCGGTCGCGAACACCGCGACGCGGGCGGTCTTGCCGGTGCCGTGCGGGAGGCTGACCGTGCCGCGGACCATCTGGTCGGCCTTGCGCGGGTCGACGCCCAGGCGGATGGCGACCTCGACGGTGGCGTCGAACTTGGCCACCTTGCCGGTCTCCTTGGCCAGGCGGACCGCGTCGAGCGGTGCGTAGAGCTTGTCGCCGTCGATCTTGGCGGCGGCTTCGAGGTAGGCCTTGCTGCGCTTCATGTGGTGCTCCTGTTCGGGATGAAGGTGTGGTTAGCGGGCCGGCCTGGCCCTCCCACGAACGTGCACTTGGGACAACGTGCTGGCAGGTCCGGTCAGTCCGCGACCGTGATGCCCATCGAGCGGGCCGTACCGGAGATGATCTTGATGGCCGCGTCGACGTCGTTGGCGTTGAGGTCGGCCATCTTGGTCTCGGCGATCTCGCGGACCTGGGCGCTGGACAGCGAGGCGACCTTGGTCTTGTGCGGGACGGCGGAACCCTTCTCGATGCCGGCGGCCTTGAGGATCAGCCGTGCGGCCGGCGGGGTCTTGGTGACGAAGGTGAACGATCGGTCCTCGTAGACCGAGATCTCGACCGGGACGATGTCACCGCGCTGCGACTCGGTGGCCGCGTTGTACTGCTTGCAGAACTCCATGATGTTGACGCCGTGCTGGCCCAGGGCAGGACCGACCGGCGGGGCCGGAGTGGCCAGGCCGGCCTTGATCTGCAGCTTGATGATCGCTGACAGCTTCTTCTTGGGGGGCATTTCGGTTCCTTCTTGCGTGGTGGTCGAGCTGCGGGCGGGCTGGGTGACTCGTGGACTCTAGATCTTGGCCACGTCGGAGAAGTTGAGCTCCACCGGCGTCTCGCGACCGAAGATCGACACGAGCACCTTGAGCTTCTGGGCGTCGATGTTGATCTCGTTGATCGTGGCCGGGAGGGTCGCGAACGGGCCTTCCATGACGGTGACCGACTCGCCGACCTCGAAGTCGACCAGCTTGGTCTTGGTCTTGACCGCGCCCGCCTCGACCTTGGGCTCGGGCGCCAGGATCGGCGCGACCTCGTCGAGTGAGAGCGGCGAGGGCTTGGTGGTCAGGCCGACGAACCCGGTGACGCCGGGGGTGTTGCGGACGGCCGACCAGGACTCGTCGGTCAGCTCCATCCGGACGTAGACGTAGCCGGGGTACTTCTTGCGGGTCACGTTGGCCCGCTTGCCGTTCTTGATCTCGATGACGTCCTCGGTCGGGACCTCGATCTGGAAGATGTAGTCCTCCATGTTGAGCGACCCGATGCGCGACTCGACGTTGCTCTTGACCCGGTTCTCGTAGCCCGCGTAGCAGTGCACGACGTACCAGTCGCCCGGCAGGGCGGCGAGCTGACGGCGGAACTCCTCGTACGAGTCCTCGGCCGGCGGCTCGAGATCGATATCGGAGACGCTGACCACACTGTCCGTCCCGGTGGCCAGCCCGTCCGGGCCCACGTAGCCGGCGTCGGGGTCGTCGTTGCCACCGTCCCCGAGCTCCTCGGGGCTGGCGGGGGCGTCACCGCCCTCGCTCGAGGGGACCAGCGAGGCGTCCGTGTCGGTCACGTCGAGCGCCTCAGCCTGCTCGGAGACCGCGGCGCCGGCGAGATCGTCGGTCGCGAACGGGTCGCCGGACTCGGCGGTCAGCGGAGCGTCAGACACGAGGTTTCCTGTCCTGTCCTGATACGAGGGGGAGCGGTGTGTGGGGCGAACGACTCGGCTCAGCCGAAGACTTGGAGCACGAGCCAGGTGAAGCCGTAGTCCAGACCGTAGACGACGGCGATGATGAAGCTCACGAAGACGATGACCACCGACGTGTAGGTGATCAGCTCCTGGCGGGTGGGCCAGATCACCTTGCGCAGCTCGGCGACGACCTCACGGGTGAAAACGACCGGGTTGCGGCCGCTGCGGCGGGCTGGCACCGGGCGGCTCGGCCGCTCGGACAGTCCTCCGGCTCGGGTCTCGGTCACGCGTCCTCACACTCTCAACGTTGAGCTGGGCTGGCTTGTCTGGCACTTGTCTGGCATGTGACTTGTCTGGCATGTGAACGGTGCACCGGGTGAGGACCGTTCCCGCGGGTCCTCGCCTCGGTTGTTCCTGCAGGGCAGGAGGGACTCGAACCCCCAACCACCGGTGTTGGAGACCGGGACTCTGACCAATTGAGCTACTGCCCTCCGTACGGACGGCGCTCGATCGGGCGCCGAACGGCACGCCAGAGCGAGGGCGGATCGCCCGAACGTCGGCCAGTGTACGTCGATCGGCGCTTTCCGGTCGACCTGCGCGAGGCACCCGGCCCCGACCCAGAGTGCGAGATACCGGCTGGACCGGTCCCCGGCCGGTAGGACAATGGGCACCATGACGTCCTCCTCCGCCGCCCCCGGCCAGCAGCACTCCCGCGTGTCACGGCGCATCGGCGCCATCGCCGAGTCCGCCACGCTCGCGGTCGATGCCAAGGCCAAGGCGCTGAAGGCTGCCGGGGCCGACGTGATCGGCTTCGGTGCCGGTGAGCCCGACTTCGCCACTCCCCCGGCGATCGTCGAGGCGGCGATCGAGGCCGCCCGCCGGCCTGCGTCGCACCGCTACACCCCCGCCGCCGGGCTGCCGGCGCTGCGCGAGGCGGTCGCCGTCAAGACGCTGCGGGACTCCGGCTACGACGTCAAGGCCTCGCAGGTCGTCATCACCAACGGCGGCAAGCAGGCCGTCTACCAGGCCTTCGCCGCGCTGCTCGACCCCGGCGACGAGGTGCTGCTGCCGGCGCCGTACTGGACCACCTATCCCGAGGCCATCGCCCTGGCCGGCGGCATCCCGGTCGAGGTCCTCACCGACGAGACCAGCGGCTACCTCGCGACCGTCGATCAGCTCGAGGCCGCCCGCACACCGCGTACCAAGGTGCTGCTCTACTGCTCGCCGTCCAACCCGACCGGCGCCGTCTACCCGCGCGACCAGGTCGAGGCGATCGGCCGGTGGGCGGTCGAGCACGGCATCTGGGTGGTCGCCGACGAGATCTACGAGCACCTGACCTACGACGGCGCCGAGGCGGTCAGCATGCCGGTCGCCGTCCCCGAGCTCGCGGACACCTGCATCGTCGTCAACGGGGTGGCCAAGACCTACGCGATGACCGGCTGGCGGGTCGGCTGGATGATCAGCCCGGCCGACGTCACCAAGGCCGCCACCAACCTGCAGTCGCACCTGAGCAGCAACGTCAACAACGTCGCCCAGTACGCAGCCCTGGCCGCCGTCAGCGGTGACCTCACCGCGGTGGAGGAGATGCGCACCGCCTTCGACCGGCGGCGCCGGGTCATGGTCCGGATGCTCAACGAGATCTCCGGCGTGACCTGCCCCGAGCCGCTCGGCGCGTTCTACGCCTTCCCGTCGATCAAGGGCCTGTACGGGACCACGCTGCGCGGCCGGCAGGTCGAGACGTCCGCCGGCCTCGCCGAGCTGTTGCTCGACGAGGCCGAGGTCGCCGTCGTTCCCGGTGAGGCGTTCGGGACGCCGGGCTACTTCCGGTTGTCCTACGCGCTGGGTGACGACGACCTGGTCAAGGGCGTCTCCCGGATGGCCGACGTGCTGGCCGAGGCCAAGCGGGGCTGACGCTCCTGCACCGGCACCGCGGTCGGGCGCACCCGGCCGGGGATGAACAGCGAGCTGACCGCTCCCAGGGCGACGATCACGGCGCCCAGCCAGAGCGCCGGCACCAGGCCGCTCACGAACGCGTGACCGGAGGTGTAGCCGCCGCGGGCGGTGAACACGGAGGCCAGGACGGCGATGCCGAACACGCCGCCCAGCTCGCGGATCGCGTTGTTGGTGCCGGAGGCGATGCCTTCCTGGTCGCGGCGGACCGAGGACAGGACGACGTTGGCCACGGGGGCGAAGAACAGCCCCATGCCGGCGCCGCCGAGGATGAACGGCGGGACCAGGCTCGAGTAGGCGACGTCGACGCTGGTGACGCTCGCCATCCAGGCCAGGCTGGCCGCCTGCATGGTCAGGCCGGCCACGAGGAGCGGGCGGCCGCCGATCTTGTCCGACAGCGCCCCGGCGATCGGGGCCACGACGACCGGCATGGCCGTCCAGGGCAGCGTGCGCAGGCCGGACTCCAGCGGCGAGTAGCCCTGCACGGTCTGGAGGAACTGGGCCAGCAGGAAGATCGAGCCGAACATCCCGAAGAACATGAACAGGCTGGCCAGGTTGGTGGCGGCGAAGCCGCGGCTGCGGAACAGGCCCATCGGCAGCATCGGCTGCTCCGTACGCAGCTCGTAGCCGACGAACGCTGCGGTGAGGACGGTCCCGGCGACCAGGGCGGTCAGCACCTGGCCGCTGGTCCAGCCGGCGCTGTTGCCGCGGATGACGCCGAAGACGATGCCGAACAGGCCGGCGCTGGCCAGGCCCACGCCGGGCAGGTCGAGCCGGGTCGACGGGCCGTGGCTCTCGCCGAGCATCCGCCAGGCGAGCGGGGCCAGGACGACGCCGATCGGGACGTTGAGCCAGAAGATCCACTGCCAGGAGGCGCCCTCGAC
>JAWWOL010000165.1:0-12558 GCA_033851695.1 Frankiales bacterium | reverse complement strand
CCCACCTCGAGATCCAGGCGCAGCGCGGGGTGCCGAGGCCCGCGGCCGGCTGGACCTGGCGGATCACGCTCGGCGTCGCGCTGGCCGCGTCGGCGCTCGACGTGGTGATCGCCGTCGCCGCCGGCGGTGGGCGGCCGCGACCAGGGTCACCGTCGGTCCTGTCCGTGGCTGCCACCTGCGCCCTCGTCATGGCCCTCGCCGCTGCCGTCACCGTGCTGGCCGAGGGCGCCCCTGCCTGGCGGCGTCCCGGTGGGCGGACGGGTGGGAACACGCCTCTTTGACCCTTTGACACCGGGGCCGGTATCTTGGGTGGTCGTCGTGTTCGCGGCGTTGGGTTTTGCCGCGTTATTCGTGGGCTCCTCGGGACCCCGCCGCACGACTTGAGCCCTGACCAGCAACCGAGTCCCACCAGAATCAGTCACACGAGCCGAAGGTCGTCCTGTGCGCACGTTCAGCCCCAAGCCCTCCGACATCACGCGCCAATGGCACGTGATCGACGCCAGCGATGTGGTCCTCGGCCGCCTGGCCTCGCAGACCGCCATCCTGCTGCGCGGCAAGCACAAGCCGATCTTCGCGCCGCACCTGGACACCGGTGACTTCGTCATCATCGTCAACGCGAGCAAGCTGGCCATGACCGGCGCCAAGGGCACCCAGAAGATGGCCTACCGCCACTCCGGCTACCCGGGCGGCCTCAGCGCCGTGTCCTACGGCGAGCTGCTCGCCAAGCGGCCGGACCGCCTCGTCGAGCTCGCCGTGCGCGGCATGCTGCCGCACACCTCGCTCGGGCGCCAGATGCTCAAGAAGCTCAAGGTCTACGGCGGCCCCGACCACCCGCACGCTGCCCAGGCCCCGGTGCCCTACCAGATCGTCCAGGTCGCCCAGTAGCCGTTCGACCAGCCCGCACCAGCCACCCCGCACCGAGCAACACCCCAAAAGGAGAACAGTGGCCAACACCCTGGCTACCGACGAGGCCGTCGCCGACGTCGAGACTGCAACGACCGAGACCGTCGCCCCCGCCGAGACCGAGGCGCCCGAGGGCGTCGAGGTCACCGTCAGCGAGTCCGACCTGGACAGCCCGGACGCGGACGACGACGCCTCGGAGACGGCTCCGGCCCCCGGTCCCGCGGTGAGCACCCGGGCCCGTCCGACGGCACCCACCCGTGGCCTCGGCCGGCGCAAGGAGGCGGTGGTCCGGGTCCGGCTCATCCCCGGCACCGGCACCTGGAAGCTCAACGGCCGCACCCTGGAGGAGTACTTCCCGAACAAGGTGCACCAGCAGGCGATCAACGAGCCGTTCAAGACCCTCGAGCGCGACGGCCAGTACGACGTCATCGCCCTGCTCAACGGTGGCGGCATCTCGGGCCAGGCAGGCGCCCTGCGGCTGGGCATCGCCCGTGCCCTGATCCTCGCCGAGCCCGACGAGCGCCCGGCGCTGAAGAAGGCCGGCTTCCTCACCCGTGACCCCCGGGTCAAGGAGAGCAAGAAGTACGGCCTCAAGAAGGCCCGCAAGGCTCCGCAGTACTCCAAGCGGTAGTGCCCGACCCCATGCCGCACACGCCCTCCAGCCGGGTTGCCGCACCACCGGCAGCCCGGCTGTTCGGCACGGACGGGGTCCGCGGTCTGGCCAACGCCGACCTGACCCCGGAGCTCGCGCTCGACCTCGCCGTGGCGGCCGCCCACGTCCTGGTCGAGAGCCACCACGCCGACACCGGCGGTGCCGCTGCCGCCCGCGCCCGCGGCACCCGCCCGGTCGCGGTCGTCGGCCGGGACCCGCGGGCCTCGGGTGAGTTCCTCGAGGCCGCCGTCACGGCCGGCCTGGCCAGCGCCGGCCTGGATGTCATCCGGGTCGGCGTGATCCCGACGCCCGGTGTCGCCTACCTGACGCAGACGCTGCGGGCAGAGCTCGGGGTGATGATCTCCGCCAGCCACAACGAGATGCCCGACAACGGCATCAAGCTGTTCGACGGGTTCGGCTACAAGCTGCCCGACGAGGTCGAGGAGCAGATCGAGGCGCGGCTGGGCGAGGCGTGGGAGCGGCCCACCGGCGGTGGCGTCGGCCGGGTCTACGACGACCCGCAGGCGGTGGTCCGCTACATCGACCACCTGGTCGGCAGTGCCCCGTTCCGGCTGGACGGGTTGCGCATGGTCGTCGACTGCGCGCACGGGTCCGCGAGCGCCGTGGCGCCCGAGGTCTACCGGCGGCTGGGGGCGCAGGTGCACACCCTGGGCACCGAGCCGAACGGCCTGAACATCAACGACGGCGTCGGCTCGACCCACCCCGAGCAGCTGCAGAAGATGGTCGTCGACATCGGCGCCGACCTCGGTGTCGCGCACGACGGCGACGCCGACCGGTGCCTCGCCGTGGACGCGGACGGGCAGCTCGTCGACGGCGACCAGATCCTGGCCATCTGCGCGCTGGCCCTGCGGGAGGCCGGCCAGCTGGTCGACGACACCGTGGTCAGCACGGTCATGGCCAACCTCGGCTTCAAGCTCGCGATGGCCCAGCAGGGCGTCACGCTGGTCGAGACGGCGGTCGGGGACCGCTACGTCCTCGAGGTGATGCGCAGGGACGGCTTCGTCCTCGGTGGTGAGCAGTCCGGGCACGTCGTGTTCGCCCACCACGCCACCACGGGCGACGGCACGATGACGGCGGTCCAGCTGATGGCCCGGATGGCGGCCACCGGCCGGCCGCTGGGCGACCTCGCCGCGGTGATGGACCGACTGCCCCAGCTGTTGATCAACGTACGGGTCACGGACAAGGGCAAGGCCGAGGGCTCGGCCGAGCTCGCGGTGGCGGTGGCCGTGGCCGAGGCCCGGCTGGGCACGACCGGGCGGGTGCTGGTGCGGCCGAGCGGCACGGAGCCGATCGTCCGGGTCATGGTGGAGGCTGCCGACCAGGTGGTGGCCCGCCAGGTGGCCGAGGAGCTGGCGTCGGTCGTCCGGCGCGTCCTCGCCTGACCTGGTCGCCATCGCGGCGGGGACCACTGCCCAGGTCTGTCTGAGTACGGACCCAGACGCACGATTCGGCGGCCGCGGCGGCGGGCGACTTCGAACGATGCCGGCAAAAGGAACGTAACGATGTGAGACTGTGAGTCGATGGTTGGGGGTAGTTCGCGACTCGACCTACCTTCAACTACACATGGGGAGATACTGGTGCGTGTCATGGCTTCGCTAGGATCGACGCTGGTCAGCAGAACCCGTATCACTCTCCGCTGGGTAGCGGCGACGTCTGTGGCGCTGTCTCTGATGGTCGCCGCCGCGCCGGCCCAGGCGGCAACACCCGCCACCTCGCACCTCCGCTCGACCGTTGCCCCGGCCACGGTCCTGATCGGCGGCAGCGTGGTGGTCTCGGGTGCGGTTTCGCCCACGGTCTCCGGCTCGCCCGTCGTCCTGCAGCGGCTGGTCTCCGGCAAGTGGGTCACGCTGGGCCAGAAGGCCAGCGGCAAGAAGGGGACCTTCAGCTTCGCGGTGCATGCCACCGGCAAGGCGTCGACCTGGAGCCTGCGGGTCATCCGCAGGGCGACCAGCAAGGCGACAGCCGTGGTGGGCAAGACGCTCAAGGTCCACCTCACCAAGACCGCGTACAAGCTCTCGGCCGCGACGGTCACCAAGGTCAACGCCGGCGAACCGGTCGTCGTCACCGGCAAGGTGAGCCCGAAGGCCACCGGTCGCGTCTACCTCCAGTGGCTGCACCTCGGCAAGTGGCGCACCTTGTCCAGTGCCGCGCTCACCAGCTCCACGTACAAGATCAGCAAGTTGTTGCCGGCCAAGGCCTACGCGCTGCGTGTGGTCAAGCTCTACACCACCGCCATTGCCACCGGCCACAGCAAGACGCTCAAGGTCACCGTCTTCCCGGCTCCGGGCACCGTCCCGCGCCCGCCGGGGTCCCCGGCCCTCTCGCTGAGGTCGCCTGACGACGCGCTGCTTGCCCTGCCGGACAGCCGGCTGGTGTTCTCGACCGTGAAGTCCGCAGCCACCCCGGCCAAGAGCTTCACGTTCACCAACACCGGCAGCGCTGCGGCGACGGTGAGCGGTCTGTCGGTGCAGGGTGCCGACGCCTCCAGCTTCGGCCTGGCCCCCGGCCAGCCGACCAGCTTCAGCGTTCCGGCCGGTGGCTCGGCCACGGTCAGCATCGTGTTCCACCCGACGGCGACCACCAACTGCCCGGTCGGCACCGCCTACCCGGACGCGTACAAGATCGGCGACAGCCTGCGCCTTGCCGGGCTCGTGTTCAGCACGACCGACCCCGCCCTGCGTGGCGGCAACGGGTCGCTGGGCGGCGTCAACTCGTGCGCCCACTCCGGAAACAACGAGCCGGTGCTGGACCAGGTCCTCGCGGCGCTGGGCTACTCCGACGTCGTCACCGGCGCCAAGACCGACCGCCGGTTCATCGGCCAGACGCCGAACATCCCCGGCACGGACGAGATCACGGCGCGCTACTTCCGCGCCGCCAACCCCGCAGCCCAGGTGAGTCTCGTCCCGCTCGCCCACTACTCGACGACGGGCATCAAGCCCTACCAGGCGACAGGCTGGTACGCACAGGGCGCCAAGGTGGGCGCGGACGGCACGTGCAATGCCGCCTGCCACCAGATCTGGGCCTTCCCGGGCGAGGGCACGGTTCCGGACACCAGCTTCCAGCAGAACCAGAAGCTGCTGCCGGTGCCGGTGGGCTCGACCACCTTCAGCCCCGGCGGGCCGTTCGGGCTCTTCAACGGTGAGTACACGAACGTCAACTGGAGCGACGACACGCTGAACGTCGCGCACCAGTGCACGCCGTCACCCACCAACTGCAAGTACGACGGCACGCCCGTCGTTCCGACCAAGTACCTCCACGACATGCGCGTCTACCCGGCGTACGGGCCCGGCCACGTGGCCATCCCGAACACCTACCTGGTCGCCATCGACGTGAGCCGCCTCGCTGACAAGAACAACGACTTCCAGGACATCGTGCTGATCCTGCGCAACGTGGTGCCCGCCGGCTAGCCAGAACCGTCGGTCCGCACATGACGCCCGCTAGGCTGGGCGTCATGTGCGGCATCGTCGGCTACGTCGGCCACCAGCAGGCTCTCGGCGTCATCATGGACGGCCTGCGCCGGCTGGAGTACCGCGGCTACGACAGCGCGGGCGTCGCCATTCTCGACGGTCACGGCAGCCTGCAGACGGCCCGCAAGGCCGGCAAGCTGAGCAACCTCGAGAAGCTCGTGTCCGAGCACCCGCTGCAACCCGGCACCACCGGGCTCGGGCACACCCGCTGGGCCACCCACGGTGGCCCCAACGACAACAACGCCCACCCGCACCTGTCCTGCGACGGTGCGGTCGCCGTCATCCACAACGGCATCATCGAGAACTTCGCCGCGCTGCGGGCCGGGCTCGAGGCCGCCGGTCACGAGCTGGCCAGCGAGACCGACACCGAGGTCGTCGCCCACCTGCTCGAGGACCGCTACGACGGCGACCTGGCCGAGGCGATGCGCTCGGCCTGCGCCGAGCTCGACGGGGCCTTCACCCTGGTCGCCGTGCACCGGGACGCGCCGGGCGTCGTCGTCGGAGCCCGGCGCAACTCCCCGCTGGTGCTCGGCGTCGGCGTTGGCGAGTTCTTCCTCGCCAGCGACGTGTCCGCGTTCATCGCCCACACCCGCGACGCGGTCGAGCTCGGACAGGACCAGGTCGTCGAGATCCGGGCGGCCGGCTACACGGTCACCGACTTCGACGGCAACCCCGTACAAGGCAACGCCTTTCACGTCGACTGGGACGTCTCCGCCGCCGAGAAGGGCGGCTACGACCACTTCATGCTCAAGGAGATCGCCGAGCAGCCCAAGGCCGTGGCGGACACGCTGCTCGGCCGGCTGACGCCGGACGGCCGGCTGCGGCTGGACGAGATGCGGCTGACGGACGAGGACCTGCGCGACACCGACAAGATCGTCATCGTCTCGGCCGGCACCTCGTTCCACGCCGGGCTGATCGCGAAGTACGCCATCGAGCACTGGACCCGGATCCCGTGCGAGGTCGAGCTGGCCAGCGAGTTCCGCTACCGCGACCCGATCCTCACCCGCCAGACGCTGGTGATCGCCATCAGCCAGAGCGGCGAGACGCTCGACACGCTGATGGCGGTCAAGCACGCGCGCGAGCAGCGGGCCCGGGTGCTGGCCATCGCCAACGTCAACGGCTCGACGATCCCGCGCGAGTCCGACGCGGTGCTCTACACCCACGCCGGCCCGGAGGTCGCGGTCGCCTCGACCAAGGCCTTCCTGACCCAGCTGGTCGCGGTCTACCTCGTCGCGCTCTACCTCGCCCAGGTCCGCGGGGTGATGTTCCCCGAGGAGGTCCAGCTGATCGTCGAGGACCTCGCGGGCATGCCGGCCAAGGTCGACGAGGTGCTCGACACGATGGAGCCCGTACGCGCGCTGGCGCGTGAGCTGGTCGACGCCAAGGCCGTGCTCTTCCTCGGCCGTCACGTCGGCTACCCCGTCGCACTCGAGGGCGCGCTCAAGCTCAAGGAGCTCGCCTACATGCACGCCGAGGGGTTCGCGGCCGGTGAGCTCAAGCACGGCCCGATCGCGCTGATCGAGGACGGGCTGCCGGTCGTGGTCATCGTCCCGCCGTTGGGCAGGGGGGTGCTGCACGACAAGGTGGTCAGCAACATCCAGGAGATCCGGGCACGGGGCGCACGCACCATCGTCATCGCCGAGGAGGGCGACGAGGCCGTCGTCCCGTACGCTACCCACCTGATCCGGATCCCGACCTCGGCGACCCTGCTCCAGCCACTGCTGTCCACCGTGCCGCTGCAGGTGTTCGCGTGTGAGCTGGCCGTCGCCAAGGGGCACGACGTCGACCAGCCGCGCAACCTGGCGAAGTCCGTCACGGTCGAGTAGTGGCAGTCGTCGGCATCGGGGTGGACGCTGTGCTCATCGAGCGGTTCGTGGCCTCGCTGGCCCGCACTCCTGGGCTCGCCGGTCGGCTGTTCACCGCCGCCGAACGTGACCTCCCCGACGAGAGCCTGGCCGCCCGGTTCGCGGCCAAAGAGGCTGTGGCCAAGGCGATCGGCGCGCCCAAGGGCCTGCTGTGGCACGACGTCGAGGTGCGGACCGCTGACGGCGGACAGCCACTGCTCGCCGTACGGGGATCAGTGGCAGCCGTCGCCGACTCGAGGGGCATCCGGCACTGGCACCTTTCGCTGAGCCACGACGGGGGTATCGCGGTGGCCATGGTGGTGGCCGAGTCATGAGGTGGCAGCCGTGAGGTGTCTGTACACGGTCGAGCAGATCCGGTCGGGCGAGGCTGCTGCGATGGCTGAGCTGCCGGAGGGGGCGCTGATGGCGCGTGCCGCCGCCGGTCTGGCCCGGCGCTGCGCCAGCCTGCTGGGCCGGGTCTACGGCGCGCAGGTGGTGCTGCTGGTCGGGTCCGGCAACAACGGCGGGGACGCGCTCTACGCCGGCGCGCTGCTGGCCGGGCGAGGCGCCGCCGTGACCGCGGTCGTGGCCGGTTCCTCGCCGCACTCCGGCGGCGTGGCGGCCTTCAGAGCAGCGGGCGGGACGGTGCGCCCCTCGGCCGAGATCGCCTGGCAGTCAACGGATCTCGTGGTCGACGGCCTGGTCGGTATCGGTGGCAAGGGCGCGCTGCGCGAGCCCTACGCTGCCCTGGCCCGGGGGTTGCGCGAGGTCGGTGCCACCGTGGTGGCGGTCGACGTGCCGAGCGGGGTCGACGCCGGCTCCGGCGAGGTGGCGGGGGACGCCGTACGCGCCGACGTGACCGTGACTTTCGGCGGTCTCAAGGCCGGCCTGCTGGTCTCGCCGGGCGCCGAGTTTGCCGGCCTGGTCGAGCTTGTCGACATCGACCTGCCCCTCGCGGCGTCGCCGCTGACCGCCCTCGACGCGAGCGACGTCGCGGCGATGCTGCCCGTTCCGAGCGGCGAGGCGAGCAAGTACACCCGCGGCGTCGTCGGCGTGGTCACCGGCAGCAGGCAGTACACCGGCGCTGCCGTCCTCTCCACCGGCGGTGCGCTGCGCGCCGGTGCCGGGATGGTGCGGTTCGCTGGTGCGCACCACGCGGCCGAGATGGTGCGGGCACGCTGGCCCGAGGTCGTCGTCACGGACATCGGCACCGACGACGACGGATCGATTGCTGACGCAGCAGGGGTTCTGGCCGTGGGGCGGGTGCAGGCGTGGGTCATCGGCTCTGGCCTGGGGACCGGTGCCGGCCCGGCATCGGTGCTGGCCGGGGTGCTGGGTACGGAGCTGCCGGTGCTGGTCGATGCCGATGCGATCACCATCGTCGCCGACCACCACGAGTGGCTGTCCCGCAGGGGCGGCACCCTGGTCACGCCGCACACCGGGGAGTTCGCCAAGCTGATGGCTGCCGACCGGGCGGACGTCGAGGCGCACCGCTTGTCATGGGCCCGGAAGGCGGCCGACCAGCTCGGCGTCACGGTGCTGCTCAAGGGGTCGACGACGGTGGTCGCCGACCCGGACGGGCGCACGGCGGTCAACACCACGGCCACCGCCTGGCTTGGCACCGCCGGCAGCGGCGACGTGCTCTCCGGTGTCTGCGGATCCCTGATGGCACAGGGACTCTCACCGTTCGACGCCGGCCGGGTCGGTGCCTTCCTGCACGGGATGGCCGGCCGTTTCGCGAGCGAAGGAGCTGACGTGGACGATCCCCGACGAGGTGCGCCGGTTGGCGCGGGAGACCTGCTCGAGGTGTGGGCGGACGTCGAGCGCGCCGTACGCGCGGTGCCCGCATGACCGGGCTGAGGGCCGAGGCCCGGGTCGACCTCGACGCGATCCGGGACAACACCGAGGCGTTGCGGGAGCACGCCCCCACGGCAGGCCTGATGGCGGTGGTCAAGGCCGACGGCTATGGTCACGGCGCCGTGCAGTCGGCCCGCGCGGCACTGGCCGGCGGGGCCGACTGGCTGGGGGTGGCCTACCCCGGCGAAGCCGCCGAGCTCAGGTCCGCCGGGATCGCGGCGCCGATGCTGGCCTGGCTCATCTCGCCGGGCGAGGATCTACGAGAAGTCCTGCGTACCAAGGTCGATCTCTCGGTCTCCGACGTCGCGATGCTGGCCCACGTGGTGGCCCAGGCGGCGCTCGTCGGGGTGACCGCCCGGGTCCATCTGAAGATCGACACCGGGCTGTCCCGGGCGGGCGCAACCCCCCGTGACTGGCCGGACCTGGTCGACGCCGCCGCCAAGGCGACGGCCGACAACAGCATTGTCGTGGCCGGCATCTGGTCGCACTTCGCCTATGCCGACGCGCCGGACCATCCGACCGTCCGGTCCCAGCTCGACGTCTTCCGCGAGGCGCTGCAGGTCGCCGAGTCCCGCGGCGTCGAGCCGGAGCTCCGGCACATTGCCAACTCCGCGGCCACGCTGACGTTGCCGCAGGCGCACTACGACCTCGTACGGCCGGGGCTGGCTGTCTACGGGCTCAGCCCGGTGCCCCAGCTCGGGGACGCTGCGCACTACGGGCTGAGGCCGGCGATGACGCTGGCCGCCGGAGTCGCGCTGACCAAGAGAGTGCCTGCAGGAGCAGGGGTTTCCTACGGCCACCGCTACCACACGACGGCCGAGGCGACGCTGGCGCTGCTGCCGCTCGGCTATGCCGACGGGGTGCCGCGCAGTGCCACCAACGTGGGCGAGGTGCTGATCGGCGGCCGGCGGCGCACCATCAGCGGCACCGTGTGCATGGACCAGCTCGTCGTCGATGTGGGCGACGACCCGGTGGCCGCGGGGGACGAGGTGCTGCTGTTCGGCCCGGGCACGCAGGGCGAGCCGACCGCTGAGGACTGGGCGGCCGCAACCGGCACGATCTCGTACGAGATCGTCACCCGGATCGGCGCCCGGACCCCCCGGGTCTACTCCGGTGGCTTCGCCAGGTGACGTCGTGGGATGAGCTGGCGGTGCTCGCGGCGGGCTGCACGGCCTGCCCGGAGCTGGTTGCCACGCGACGGCAGGTCGTCTTCGGTCAGCGCCCGGCATCGACCGGTCGGGCACCGTACGACCTGGTGCTCCTCGGCGAGGCACCCGGTGCCGACGAGGACGCCACCGGCACCCCGTTCGTCGGCCGGTCCGGGCAGCTGCTCGACCTGCTGCTCGCCGAGGCGGGGCTGCCCAGGCCGTCGGTCGGGGTGGTCAACGTGCTCAAGTGCCGGCCACCGGGCAACCGCAAGCCGTCGCGGTTCGAGCTGACGAACTGCCGCGGCTGGCTCGACCGGCAGCTGGACCTGCTGGACCCGCTGGTGGTGCTGACGTTGGGAGGTACTGCGACGGAGGCGATGCTCGGCAAGGGCGCCCGGCTCACCCAGCTCCGCGGACAGGACCACGCGGTCGGCGGCCGGGTAGTGGTGGCCACCTACCATCCGTCAGCTGCGATCCGGTTCGGTCCGAGAGGGGTGCCGAGGGCGGCGCTGGTGGAGGACCTGGCCTACGTCGCCCGCCGGGTCGGCGAGCTGCGTGCGGCGCGGAGCGGATCGTGAACGTCGTGGAGGTGGCTGACGCCGAGGCCATGCAGGCGTGGGGGTCGCGCCTCGCCGCGGTCCTGCAGGCGGGTGACCTGGTGCTGCTCTCGGGGCCGCTCGGCGCGGGGAAGACCACGTTGGCGCAAGGGATCGGGGCCGGTCTCGGGGTGACCGGACCGGTGGTGTCGCCGACCTTCGTCATCGCCCGGATCTACCGCGGCGGGCGGCTGCCGATGGTGCATGTCGACGCCTACCGGCTGGGCGGTGTCGACGAGGTGGACGACCTCGACCTCGACGCGTCGGTCGGGGAGTCGGTCACCGTGGTCGAGTGGGGCGAGGGACTGATCGAGAGCCTGGCGGAGAACCGGCTCGAGGTCCGAATCGAGCGCCCGGAAGGCATCGGCGACGAGGACGGCGACGACACCCGTACGGTACGGGTGCTCGGTCACGGACCCCGATGGACCGGCGTCGGTCTCGCGCTCTAGACCCTTGCGCCAGGGTTCAGTGGCGGAGCGCCCACACCCCGTCGATCGCGAAGCTGCCGCCGGCCGGCAGCACCGGCGCCGAGACCTGCACCTGGAGCGAGGACCCGACCGCCTTGACCCGGTATCGCACGGAGACCGGCTGCCAGGACGAGTCGAGGGTCACCGACTGCGAGGCGGAGCCGACGACAGTGCCTCCCCGGCGCTCGAGGATCTGCAGGGTCAGGGTGATCGGCGGATGGTCCGTACGGGCCCACAGTCCGATGTCGTAGCCGCTTCGCGTCCGGGTCACCGTCGAGGCCAGCGGTGCGGTTGCGGTGGCGGCCCCCTGCGTGGTCCCGGCGCGGGTCAGCAGGCCGGCCCAGGCTCCGTCGTGGGCGACCGGTGTCCGGGTCAGGGTGGCCCCGGTCACCACCCATCCCGTCGTTCCGGACTCGAAGCTGCCGTCGGTGACCGGGCACACGGCCGCGAAGCCCAGCACCGCGTTGCGGGCGACCGCGCGCAGGTCGATCGTGGCGGCGGCACCGATGTCGGCGGCACCCGCGGCGTAGGCCGAGACGGCGTCCGCCACGTCCTGGATCGCCTCGGGCGCCGTCTGGTCGGTCGTCGACGCCGCGAGCTTCGAGAGCCCGGCGGCGTCTCGGGCGAGCGCCTTGCCGGCGCGGTCCGGTGTGAGCGTCTTCGCGTCCAGCTGCGCCATCGTGTCCCGGATGCCGGAGACGAGGGCGGTGGCCTTGAGGCAGGCGACACCGGCCGTTCCGTCGACACCCGTGCGGGCGGCCGCGGCACAGATGCCGCGGGACAGGCGGCGGTGAGCCTTGCGAACGGTTCTCATGACCCGGCTCCTGCGGGAGTGGTGTAGCCGGGGGTGACGAGGCTCTCGGCCGCGCCGCCGTTGAGCGACATGGTGAACGCGTTCGTCGCCGACCCGGCGGTGTTCGTGACGATGTCCGCGGCCAGGTCCAGGAAGAGCCGGTCGCCGGTCGCCGTCGTGGTGTCGGTCTGAGCCTGCACTTCGGACCAGGCCGCGATCGTCCGTGGCGTCGTCGTCAGGGTCACCGTGCCGGAGTCGTACTTCGCGAGCAGGGCAAAAGTGCCGTCGCTGTGTCGCAGCCACACCCGGGTGGTGAACGACGCGCTGACTCCGTTGCTGGCCACCTTCACCTTGAGGCTCGGGGCGTAGGACCCGGCTAGCAGGGTGACCCCGGCCAGCTCTGTAGCGTCGTAGAGGAAGCCGTGCGTGTTGACGGCGGGCTCCGAGCCCGCGGCGGACCAGGCAGTGCCGTTACCGCCGGGCCAGACCGAACCCCATCCGGTGGCGGTGCCGAAGACGTTCTGGTGGGAGGTCTCGGCCGCGGGTTCCACCGGGACCATCTTCCGGGCGCCGGAGAGCGCGGGGGTGGTGGTGTCGGTGAAGTACAGGGTGAGCGGGTTCTCCGCCCCTGTGGCAGTTGGCGAGGGCGAGGGCGAGGTGGGGGTCGGAGTCGGCGAGGAGGGGGTAGGTGTCGGTGTCGGTGTCGGTGAGCCACCCGGCTGGTACTCGTACGCGCCTCTGTCGTCGTACGTCCGCGCCCCGACACCGGTGTTGGCCGTGCCCGGGTCGTCGACGCGCGACCCACCGGTC
>JAWWOL010000157.1:0-3613 GCA_033851695.1 Frankiales bacterium | reverse complement strand
TGACCCGGCCCCAGTAGTCCTCGCGCTGCGGATGGACCTCGGGGTCGCCGTAGATCTCGGACGTGGAGGTCAGCAGGATCCGGGCGTTCAGCCGCTTGGCCAGTCCGAGCATGTTGATCGAGCCGAGCACCGCCGTCTTGGTGGTCTGTACGGGGTCGCGCTGGTAGTGGATCGGCGAGGCCGGGCAGGCCAGGTGGTAGATCTCGTCGACCTCGACGTAGAGCGGCCAGGTGACGTCGTGGCGCATCAGCTCGAAGCCGGGGTTGCCGAGCAGGTGCCGGATGTTGTCCCGCGAGGACGAGGAGAAGTTGTCGACGCAGAGCACGTCCTGGCCCTGACCGAGCAGCCGTTCGCACAGGTGCGAGCCGATGAAGCCGGCCCCGCCGGTCACGAGCACGGTCTTGACGCCCTGCATCGCGTGTCCCCTCCCGCGCGGCCGTTCGGCACGGCCGAGTCGGGTAACCGTACCGGTCTTCAGAACGGCGGCGGCATCTCGGGGCCGGGGTCCGGCTCGTCGTCGCGGTAGTCGTGCGGTGTCGTGCGGTAGACCTGGCCGTGCGGGCTGCGCCACGTGAGCGCTCCGTTGGCGTCGCCTTCGCAGCTCCAGCCGCCGTGGGTCTTGGCGACGTGGCCGATCCGGGACAGCAGGGCGACGTTGGCAGCCGACGTGTTGCCGCCTGTGCCGTGCTCGTACGGCTCGACGTGGTCGCCGTCGCCGAATCGCGCCGACCTGTTGGAGCCGGGAAACCGGTCCTTGACGTCCCGGGCTCTGGTGAACTGACGCAGATCGTCCGGTTGTCGATATCTTTCATTGCCGTAGTCCAACAGGTAGCCGGTGACCGGTTCGTGGATGAAGCGTTGCCAGTCGGCGTCTTCGGCGAGTCTGCGGGCGATGTCGGCGGGGATCGGGCCGTACCCCGGCAGCTCGCCTGCGTTGTCGCGCAGCGCCAGGAGCGTCGGAAGGCTCATGGTGACCTGGACCAGGATCTTGGGTCGGGCCGGCCGGCTCGGTTCGTCCTCGTCCGGTCCGAGCACGAACCAGGCGAGCGAGTCGGCCAGCCGCTGGTCCTTGGTCCGCCGCGGCGTGCCGTCCTGTGCCTGCCGTGCCTTGTCGGCCTTGGCGAACTCGGCTGCCTTGGCCTCCAGTGCCTCGCGCATCGCCACCGTCGTCTCCGGCGGCAGGTAGGCGTGCAGCCCCAGCAACCCGGGCTCTGCCGGCTCGCGGTCCAGGGTGACCCGCCGGTTGGCCGCACCCTGCAGGTGCTGCTCTGCCGCCTCCGGCCCCTGGGCTGCCAGCGCCAACCGGCGCAGCTTGGCCGTCAGGCTGGACATCCTGAGCTCGCCCGCCGTCGGGAGCACCTTGGCCTCGATCTGCTGCGCCACCGCTGGAGCGAGGCCGCCGAGCCGGTCGCAGATCAGCCGGGCGCGATAGTCGCTCAGCTCACCGGACTCCAGCTTGGCTGCTGTCGCCGACAACGTGGTCGCCAGCAGCCTGGCGTTGCCGAGCTTGTACTTCAGGAAGGTGTCGCCGCAGTCGACCTGGAGCCCCAGCTCGAACACCCGCGCATCCTCGCGTCGCAGGCCGTCCCTGGAGCTGTCGACCCCGGCGCCGACGAAGGCGACGTTGGCCGCCTGCTGGCGGGCGGACATCCAGCGGGACTGCCGCTCCCAGGCACCTGCGACCTGCAGCCTTTCGGCCGAGGTCATCGCCCGGTCCTGCAGGGTCTCCAGCAGCCGGATCGCATCGGGCCCCGGCCCGGCCAGGGTGATCTCGAGCAGGGTCTCCTCGACGGTCAGCGGAGCGCCGAAGAGGTCGAGGGAGCCGGGGAAGTCGGACGGGACCAGGTCCGTCATCTCGTCACGCTGGCTCGAACGCATGTTCGAATCTTACCTCATTGCCCGGTCGTGAACAAGGCGGTTCGCCGCCGAAAGTCCTTGCTGCGTAGGCAAACTGGGCCAACCTCGAGCACATTGACGCAGTCGACCGCACGTCGGCTCCGCAGGTGCGCTGTGAGTGCGTGTGGAACCTCGCGGTCCACCTGGGAGTCTCATCTGCGTGACCACGGGTGAGATCCAGGCGGCCGCCGCCGATGTCGCGGATCTCTACGCCGCGACCGGCCGGCGCCTCGTGGGCCTATTGGTCTCCGCGGGCGCTTCGCCGGCCCTCGCCGAGGACCTGCTGCAGGAGGCGTACGCCCGCCTCGTACCGCGGTGGGACGCGGTGCGGCGCTACGACAACCCTGAGGCGTGGGTGCGCACGGTGGCCCTGCGGCTCTATCTCTCGCACGAGCGCCGGAGCCGGTTGTTCCATCGTCGGGCACCGGTCCTGCAGTCTCGCGCCGAGGCCGACGGGCCGTCCCCGGACCGGGTTGCCGTGGAGAGTGCGTTGGCTACTTTGCCTGCGCACCAACGGATTGTGGTCGTCATGCACTACCTCGTCGACCTGCCGGTCGCGGAGATCGCCACCACGTTGCGCATCTCGCCCGGCACGGTGAAGTCGCGGCTGTCCCGGGCCCGCGCGCACCTTGCGGACGTACTCGGAGAGGACCCCCATGAGTGACGACCTCGTACGGAGAAGGTCCGGCTGTATGCCACCGAAGTCACGCCGGCGCAGCTCCCGTCGTTCGGTGGGGTGGCGGTTCGCCGGCGCCGGCGTCGGGTGCGGCAGGCGCTCGGAGCGACCTCGTCGGTCGTCGTGGTGGCCCTGGTGGTCGTCTTCGCCGCGTAGGCCTCGCAGTCCTCGGCGACGCGGACCATCGCCCCCAGCGGCAGTCTGGAGGGCCAGCTCGTCGGCCCCACCTGGACCTTGGTGTCGGTCACGGACAGCGGTGTGGTCTGGCCCGTTCCGGCAAGCAAGCGCTGGACCTTGGCGCTGACCAGGACCACGTTCAGCGGCTTCGACAGCTGCAACTCGATCACCGGGTCGGTCAGCTTCACGGGGACGACGCTGACCATGGGCGCCGGCTCCACGACGACAGCGGCCTGCCGAGCCGCTGACTGGCAACGGCTCGCGGAGACGTTCCAGGCCCTCGAGAGCGGCCCAGCCGAGGCCTCGGTCTCGGGCGGCAGTTTGACGTTGACGGTCGGGTCCAAGGTCCTCACCCTGAGGCCCGCGCCTGTCACGCTGCCGGGCGGACTGGTCGGGCCACGATGGCTGCTGGAGTCCTGGTCGGGGAGCCCCGGGTCCGGTCGTGCCGCCGGGAGCGCCTGGGTCCAGTTCACCGCCGACGGGTTGCTGGCTGAAGACGGCTGCAACAGCCACTCAGGGCCGGTGACCTACGACGGCTCCACCCTGCGCACCACCGGTTTGGGTTCCAGTGATGCCTACTGTTCCGGTGACTCCTCCCGGGTCGGGGTCGCCTACGATGCCCTGTTCGCGGGCGCGGTGCGGGCCTCGCTCAGCGGCGCGACGCTCAGGTTGACCGGCAGCGGCGTGGTCATGACGTTCACCCAGGGGCCGGCTCCGGCCACCACCACTGCAACGACGGCTCCGGTCGCGACGATCGACCCGGGAGCCTTGCAGGCCAACCTGGAGGGCGTGAGCTGGGTGTTGCGGTCGGTGTCGGACAACGGCAAGGTCACGCACGTGCCAGCCAGCCAGCAAGCCCGGTTG